>NZ_JVEL01000513.1:0-20454 GCF_001076875.1 Serratia sp. 506_PEND | reverse complement strand
CAAGATCTCGTCGCTCAGCATGTGACGGTAATAGAACGAGAAGATCACGTCCGGCTGCAGTGCGCGAATGCGGTCAACCCACAGCGGGTGATTTACGTCTTCCGGCGCATAGACCGGCAGATCCAATTCGGCGCCCAAACGGGCCACAGAGGAGAAGAAGTTGTTCTCACCAGGGTCGTCGGTGTGCGTGAACACGGCCTGCACGTCATAACCCGCCTCAGTCAGCGCTTTCAGACCTGCGCAGCCAATATCATGGTAAGCAAATACAATAGCTTTCATCATTCTTCTTCCTGAGTATTGTGGTCATGCTGTGCACCGACCACTTTCTGAACAAAATAGCGAGGACGCGCACGCACGTCGGTATAGATGCGGCCGATGTATTCACCCAACAGCCCCATGCCGACAAACTGGGCGCCGATAAAGGTGAACAGGACGGCGAAAAGGGTGAACACGCCGCCGGCGGCCCATTCAGGGCCGAGCAGCAGACGCAGTGCAATCAGCACCAGCGCCAGCACAAACCCGGACAGCGCCACGATGCTGCCGACCACGCTGAGCAAACGCAGCGGCGTGGTGGTCAGGCAGGTGATCAGGTCATACATCAGGTTGATCAGCTTCATCAGGCTGTACTTGGAGTCGCCAAACTCGCGCTCGGCGTGACGCACGTCGATCTCGGTCGTGCGGCGGGCGAAGGTGTTCGCCAGAATCGGGATAAAGGTGCTGCGCTCATGGCAGTGCAGCATCGCCTCAACGATATGACGACGGTAGGCGCGCAGCATGCAGCCGTAGTCCCCCATCGACTTGCCGGTGGCGCGTTGAATCATCATGTTGATCACGCGCGAGGCGCTTTTGCGGAACCAGGAGTCCTGACGGTTGGCGCGCACCGTGCCCACCACGTCATAGCCCTCTTCCGCCACGCTGACCAAACGAGGGATCTCCTCCGGCGGGTTCTGCAGATCGGCGTCCAGCGTAATCACCAGATCGCCGGTCACCTGGTTGAAACCGGCCATGATCGCCGAGTGCTGGCCGTAGTTGCGGTTCAGCAAAACGGCGATCACGTGGCTGTCCGGCTTTTCCGCCGCCACGGTCAGCATGTCAGCGGAGTTGTCGCTGCTGCCATCGTCGACGAGGATGATTTCATAAGGTTGAGATAACTGCTTACAGGCGGCAGTAGTACGCTCCAGCAACGCCGGCAGGCTTTCCTGCTCGTTGTATACCGGGATGACTACCGACACTTTTTTAATCGGTTCAACGCGAGACACGTAAAGACTCCACAACAGAAGACAAGGCATTGACCACGCGATCCACGTCGGCGTCGGTCATGTCAGGGAATAGCGGTAAGGTGCACAGCCGCGCCGAGTTCCATTCGGTATTCGGCAAAGAAAGCTGCGGATAACGCTCACGATAGAATTTCTGGGTGTGCGCGGCGCGGAAATGCAGCCCGGTGCCGACGCCAACCTCTTTCAGGCGCTCCATCAGCTGGTCGCGATCGATGCCGCAACGCGCCGGATCGACGCGGACCATGAACAAGTGCCAGGCGTGGTCATGTGGATAATCCGGCACGCCCAACGGTTGGAACGGCGAGCCTTCCAACGCGCTCAGGTAGCGCTGTGCCAGCGCCTTACGCCGTGCGTTCAGATCAGCGAAGCGTGACAGCTGCACCACGGCGATCGCCGCGTGAATGTCGGACAGGTTGTACTTGTAACCCGGCTCCACCACTTCGGCCTGCGGTTTGCGGCCTAGCTGCTGGCGATCGAAGGCATCGACGGCCAGACCATGGAACTTCAGACAACGCAGGCGATCCGCCAGCGCATCGTCATCGGTGGCTATCAGGCCGCCTTCGGCGCAGGTCACGTTTTTAATCGCATGGAAAGAGAAAATCGCCGTGCCACGTGCGCCGACCCATTCGCCGTTGTAGCGCGTGCCGACCGCATGGGCGGCGTCTTCGATCAGCGGTAAGCGGTGGCGTTCGGCCACGGCGCGCAGCGCATCCATCTGCAGGGGAGCACCGGCATAATGCACCGGAACAATCGCTTTGGTATTGGGGGTGATGGCAGCCTCGACATCGGCTGCGCTGACCATCAGCGTATCACGGTCAACGTCGATCATCACCGGCGTGGCGCCCAGCAGCTCAATCATGTTGAGGGTGGAAACCCAGGTTTGCGAAGGGGTGATGACTTCGTCGCCGGGGCCGATGCCCAGCGCCATCAGCGTGATGTGCATGCCCGCCGTGGCGGAACTGACGGCGATGGCGTGCTTACAGCCGAAAGTGGAACAGAAGTCATTTTCCAGTTGCTGGTTTTGCGGCCCGGTGGTGATCCAGCCGGAACGCAGCACTTTCTCTACCGCGGCGATTTCTTCGTCGCCGATGGCCGGACGAGAGAAAGGCAAAAATTGATCCATAGTTAACCCCAAACGTATCGAACTGCTTTTGATGACACTGTAAATCCCTTTCGTTTAACGAATATTAAACGCCAGAGAAGAATCGTTTCCGTGGATTAACTGCCAATGTAAGGCCGCAAGCTTAACTAAACCTTAAGACGAGGATTGTCATCAGTAGGAGAACTGATGGATAGGCGCCGTCATCATTAATTTAATTTTATTATGTAAATCAAGTAATTATATTTATTAATAATTATTTACTTATTTTATTTTTGCCGAATCAAGCGTAGCACGTCATTGGCGTTTTTCAAGAAAACTCACGAGAAAATGAGAGGCAGCACAATAATAGCCGATGATTACCCGGCTATTTATATTCACTATGTTTAGTTTTCGTTTACATTTATGCCGCGGGACGAATTAAGCCGTGCGGGTCATGATCCAACGCTGGTTCCCCACCCATTGCAGGTGGAAATCCACTTCATAGATCTGCGACAACAGTGCGGGTGCCATCACCTCACGGGTGATGCCCTGCGCGACCAACTGCCCAGCGTGCAACAACCAAACCCGATCGGCCTGCTGCAGGGTATGATTCAGATCGTGCGCGCACACCAGCGCGCTTCGCCCACTTTGGCAGAATTCGCGCAGCAGGCGATCCAGCGCGACCTTTTGCGCCACATCCAGGCTATTGGTCGGTTCATCCAGCAGCAACAATCGGCTGTGCGGGTTGACGCTGGGCCATACCTGCAGCAATACCGCCGCCAGCCGCACCCGTTGCCATTCGCCACCGGAAAGCTGTGTCAGCATGCGTGACAGTTTATCCACCAGCTTCAACCGCTGGCACAGATAGAGGATGGTGTGCTCCACTTCAGTTTGCGCCGCGCCGGCAGGCCGGTGCAACGCCAAATACTGAAACACCGGCATCAGCGACACCGGCGGCTGTTGCTGGCTAAGATAACCGCGTCGGCGCGCCAGCTCGCTCCCCGGATAATCGGCTAACGCGCGTCCGTCCAGGCAGACTTCGCCCAGCCCCGGCAGCATGCCCGCCACCCGCGCCAGCAGGGTACTCTTCCCTGCGCCATTTGGGCCGATCAGGTGAACCTGCAACCCGCCGTCAATCTGTGCCGAAAAAGGCGCCAGGCGCCCCGCCACCCCAACCTCAACGAGTTGCAGCATCCGTATTATCCTGCCAGCGCTTGTTTCACCGCCGCCACCAGCGCCGGATCCTCAGGTGTGGTGTCAGGCGAGAAGCGCTGGATCACCGTGCCGTCGCGCGCGATAAGGAATTTCTCGAAGTTCCACAGAATGTCGCCGGGGTGCTTCGGCGCACGCCCCTTGCTGGTCATCCGCGCCAGGAACTCGCTGCCTTCCGGCGCGACAGCCTCCGGCTGTGCGGCAATCAACGCTTGATACAGCGGATGACGGTGTTCGCCGTTCACCTCAATCTTGGCAAACATGGGGAATTGCACGCCGAAGGTTCCGCGGCAAAACGCCAGGATCTCTTCGTTGCTGCCCGGCTCCTGGCCCAGGAATTCATTGGACGGGAACCCCAGGACTTCCAGCCCTCGTTCGCGATAGGTTTCGTACAGTGCTTCCAGCCCTTCGTACTGCTTGGTCAGGCCGCACTCCGAGGCCACGTTGACCACCAGCAGCACCTTGCCCTGATAGGCACCCAGCGTGGTCGTCTGATTTTCGATGGTTTGTAACGGCAGGTTGTCGATTGGCTTGCTCATCGGTTGTCATCCTTTGGTTTTTTAATGGCAGGTGAATGAAGAAAACTACCTTACGCCTTTTGTCCGGGTCAGTAACCAGATAAATAGCGGCGCCCCCAGCGTGGCGGTCACCACGCCGATCGGCAGCTCGGCCGCCAGCAGCGCAACGCGAGCGATCACATCGGCCACCAGCAACACCCCGGCCCCCGCCAGCGCGCAGGCCGGCAGCAGATAGCGCTGGTCTGTCAGGCCAGTGAGCCGCAAAATATGCGGGATCACCAGCCCAACGAAGCCGATCACCCCGGCGAGCGCCACGCTGACGCCAACCAGCCAGCCGATCGCCAGCACCAGCAGGTTACGCCACAAATGCAGCGACAGCCCGAGCTGGCGCGCCTGCACCTCGCCCAGCGCCATCAGATTGAGCGCTCGGCCCTGGCCACACAGCCACAGCAACACCGGCAGCAGCGCCAGCACCAGCCACTTTTGGCGCCAGTCGACGCCGCCGAAACCGCCCATCATCCAGTACATCAGCTGTCGCAGATCGAGGCTGGTGCTGAAATAGACCGCCCAGGTCATCAGCGCGCTGCACACGATGCCCAGCGCCACGCCGACCAGCAACAGCCTTGCATTGGTCAGACGTCGCCGGCGAGCGAAACCCAGCAGCAAGAAGGTCATCGCCAGCGCACCGGCTATCGCGGCGGCGCTCATCAGCGCCACCGGCAACAAACCGTGCCCCAACAACACCGTCAGCACCAACGCGACACCGGCGCCGTTAGCGACGCCCAGCAGACCGGGCTCCGCCAGCGGGTTTTCAAACAGCGCCTGCATCACCGCGCCCGCCACCGCCAGGGCGGCGCCGACCAGCATCACCGCCAGCGCGCGCGGCAAACGCAGTTGCCAAACGAACAGTTGCGCTCGATCGCTGAACCACGCTGACGGCCATATCCATTGGTCGCCGGCGCAAAGGCTGACCAGCAACGCCACCGCCACGCCCAGCGCCAACAGACCGAGCTGGCGTTTATCGCGGTAACGTTGATGTTGCAACAGTAAGGTGAAGGTACGGCTGGTTGGCATGGCGCGGCGGTTCCCTGCCGGCCGCTGTCGTGGCCGGATAATTGACGTTTGAGTCGAATATTAGGGGGTTAACGCCGTAAGGGGAAGTCTTGCATGGATCGTGGCTCAGGAAAGCAGCGGCTGGCCTTGCCCGTCATCGCAGTAATGATGGCAAAACCAGCCGCCGATAAACTCAGGGATTAACGATGCGGGCCGGCGTTGCCCGGCGGATAAGGTTGGCCGCGGCCGTCATCGCGGCGGTCATGGTCACCGCGATCGTCATGACGGCGGTCGTGGTTGCGACTATCGCGATCGCCGTGGAATGGATTGCCGCTGCGTTCCGGTTCACGATGCGCATAGCCACGCGGCGGCGAAGGTTGCCAGCGTCCGCCGTCCCAGTACATACCGCGCGCATTGCGCTCACCCAGGCCGCGGCCCTGGTGCGCATGCCACCACTGCGGGGGACGCCAGTCATAGCCATCCCAGTAGTAACCACGGCGGTCCTGATCCCCCAAATGCAGGGAAACGCCCGGCACGTTGATATCGACGGAGACATCGGCCTGTGCCGCCAGCGGCAGCAACAACGGGAAACACACCAGCAACAGGATCTTTTTCATTTTGCCTTCTCACTCTATTTTTCTTGCTGCAGTGGTTATATCAGTGCGCTTATTTAGCGACTATCTCACCGGCGCCTATTTTCAGATCGTTTTCGACGGCCTTACACAATCCCGACACTGTTTGCCGCCGCCTTTAATTACTATTGCCTCTGCCAAGGCTTAACGAATAACTGACATCGCTTAAGCGGCGCGACAATGATAATTAAACGGATCCCCACCGGAGGATAATAAGATGATTAAACGTATCGGTATGCTGCTGGCCGTGGTCGCCCTCGCCTCAACCCTTAGCGCCTGCTGCTGGGGCCCGCACGGGGGCGGCGGCCACCGCGGCGACGGCCCTGGCCATTATTACGGCCGTTATTGAAGCGGGAAATAAAAGCCACGCATTACATGAAATAAGATATGAGAATATTCTGCAATTAAGGGAGATGATTTTCGCCGTGCCGACTTAACGGCTCAATGAAGTCTTGTCTTATCGATTAGGAATAAATTGAATTTTGTCTCAGAAAAGAAAAAGGCCGCGCAAGCGGCCTTTTTTGATGTCACGTCACTCACCCTTTCGGGCTGGCGTTTTCTACCCGGCTTTTCAGCTTCTGCCCCGGACGGAAGGTCACCACGCGGCGCGCCGTAATCGGAATGTCTTCGCCGGTCTTCGGGTTACGCCCCGGACGTTGGTTCTTGTCACGCAGATCAAAGTTGCCAAAACCCGACAGTTTTACCTGTTCGCCATTCTCAAGGGCCCGACGGACCTCTTCAAAGAACAGTTCCACCAGGTCTTTGGCGTCCCGTTTGCTAAGCCCAAGCTTCTCAAACAGGTGTTCTGACATTTCAGCTTTAGTAAGCGCCATAGGTTCAATCCCTCAAGGATGCTTGGAATCGCTGTTTTAGAGCCTCTACGCATTTTGCAACGGTAGCGGCTATCTCCTCTTCTTCCAGTGTACGAGCGGTATCCTGCAATACCAGACTGATAGCCAGGCTCTTGTCACCTTCTGCCACGCCCTTGCCACGGTACACGTCAAACAAGTTTACGCCAACTACCTGATTTGCGCCAACTTTCTTACACTCGGCCAAAATATCTTCTGCGGGGACGTTTTCAGCCACCACAATGGCGATATCACGGCGGTTTGCCGGGAAGCGCGAAATCTCCCGCGCCTGAGGCACGGCGCGGCTCGCAAGCTTGTTCCACTCCAGTTCAAACACCACGGTGCGGCCGTTAAGATCCAGTTTACGTTCAAGTTCCGGGTGAACCACACCGATGAAACCAACGCGTTCGCCATGCAAATAAATCGCCGCACTTTGCCCTGGATGCAGGGCCGGATTGGCTTCCGCCCGGAACTGAATTTCGGATAATTTACCGGTCAGCTCGAGGACAGACTCCAGATCCCCTTTTAAATCATAGAAGTCGACGGGCTTGCGCGCCAGATCCCAATGTTCATCGTGCGTATGGCCGGCGATCACGCCCGCCAGCATGACATCCTGACGGATACCCAGATCTGCCGCACTATCAGGCACAAAGCGCAGACCGCTTTCGAACAGACGCAGACGCGTCTGCTGGCGGTTCTGGTTATACACCACCGCAGACAGCAGGCCGGTCCACAGCGACAGACGCATCGCCGACATTTCTACCGAAATCGGGCTTGGCAGGATCAGCGCTTCTTCATTCGGGTGCAACAACGCCTGCACCTTCGGATCGACGAAGCTGTAGGTGATCGCTTCCTGATAACCGTGATCGACCAGCATGGTCTTCACGCGCTTCAGCGTCAGATCGGCTTCGCGATGCTGGGTCATCACCAGATCGGCGCGGACCGGCACATCCGGGATGTTGTCGTAGCCGTAAACGCGCGCCACTTCTTCCACCAGATCCTCTTCGATCTCCATATCGAAACGCCAGCTCGGCGCGACCGCTTGCCAGCTGTCGCCCTGCTCGGTCACCTGGCAACCCAGACGGCGCAGAATGTCGCTGACCTGCTCGCTCGGCACCACGTGGCCGATCAGGCGATCCAGTTTCTCGCGGCGCAGCGTGATGGTGGCGCGCTTCGGCAGTTCGTTCTCGTGGGTCACGTCGATTATCGGGCCGGCCTGGCCGCCGCAGATGTCGAGCAGCAGGCGCGTGGCGCGCTCCATCGCTTTGTACTGCAGCGCCGGATCGACGCCGCGCTCATAGCGGTGAGAAGCGTCGGTGTGCAGGCCGTGACGACGCGCGCGGCCGGTGATCGACAGCGGGCTGAAGAAAGCGCACTCAAGCAGCACGTCCTGAGTTTCCCCGTTGACGCCGGAATGCTCGCCGCCGAAGATGCCGCCCATCGCCAACGCTTTTTGATGATCGGCGATCACTAAGGTGTCGGCGTTCAGTTTGGCTTCGTTACCGTCCAGCAGCGTCAAGGTTTCCCCTTCTTCCGCCATGCGCACCACGATGCCGCCGTCGATGCGGCTCAGATCGAAGGCGTGCATCGGCTGGCCNAGTTCCAACAGCACATAGTTGGTGACGTCGACGACGGCATCGATAGAACGGATACCGCAACGACGCAGTTTTTCACGCATCCACAGCGGGCTTGGCGCCTTGACGTCGATGCCTTTCACCACGCGGCCCAGATAACGCGGGCACGCCTGCGGCGCGTCAACGCGGATCGGCAGCGTGGCGTCGATAGTGGCAGCCACCGGGCTCATATCCGGCTCGGTCAGCGCCACCTGGTTCAGTACGCCCACGTCGCGCGCAACGCCGATGATGCCCAGGCAGTCGGCGCGGTTCGGGGTAACGCTGATCTCGATGGTGTTGTCGTTCAGTTTCAGGTAGTCACGGATGTCGGTGCCGATCGGCGCATCCAGCGGCAGCTCGATGATGCCGTCATGATCGTCGGAAATGCCCAGCTCGGAGAATGAGCACAGCATGCCTTCCGAAGGCTCGCCGCGCAGCTTGGCGGCCTTGATTTTGAAATCGCCCGGCAGCACCGCGCCCACGGTGGCGACCGCCACTTTCAGGCCGGTACGGCAGTTCGGCGCGCCGCAGACGATGTCGAGCAAGCGATCGCCGCCGACGTTGACCTTGGTGACGCGCAGTTTGTCGGCATTCGGGTGCTGACCGCACTCGACCACTTCACCCACCACAACGCCGTTAAACGCGCCGGCGACAGGATCCACGCCGTCCACTTCCAGGCCGGCCATGGTGATTTGATCGGATAATGCTTCGCTGCTGATGGCCGGGTTTACCCACTCGCGCAACCAGAGTTCACTGAATTTCATGTGATATTCCCGCCTTACTTAAACTGTTTGAGGAAACGCAGATCGTTTTCGAAGAATGCGCGCAGATCGGTGACGCCGTAACGCAGCATCGTCAGGCGCTCCATGCCCATGCCGAAGGCGAAGCCGGAGTAGACTTCCGGATCGATGCCCACGTTGCGCAGCACGTTTGGATGCACCATGCCGCAGCCCAGCACTTCCAGCCACTTGCCGTTCTTGCCCATCACGTCCACTTCAGCGGACGGCTCGGTGAACGGGAAGTAGGACGGACGGAAACGAACCTGCAGGTCTTCTTCAAAGAAGTTGTTCAGGAAATCGTGCAGCGTGCCCTTCAGGTTGGTGAAGCTGATGTCTTTATCGACGATCAGCCCTTCCATCTGGTGGAACATCGGGGTGTGAGTCTGATCGTAGTCGTTACGGTAAACGCGGCCCGGCGCAATGATGCGGATCGGCGGCTGTTGGTTCTTCATGGTGCGGATCTGCACGCCGGAAGTCTGGGTGCGCAGCAGGCGCGTGGCGTCAAACCAGAAAGTATCGTGGTCGGCGCGCGCCGGATGATGCCCTGGAATGTTCAGCGCGTCGAAGTTATGGTAATCGTCTTCAATCTCCGGGCCGGTGGCAACGGAAAAGCCCAACTCGCCGAAGAAGGTTTCGATACGGTCGATGGTGCGGGTCACCGGATGCAAACCGCCGTTCTCCATGCGACGGCCCGGCAGGGAGACGTCGATGGTTTCAGCCGCCAGGCGCGCGTTCAGCGCGGCGCTTTCCAGCGCGTTCTTACGCGCGTTCAGGGCGTCCTGCACTTCTTGCTTGGCCTGGTTGATCACCGCGCCGGCCGCCGGACGGTCTTCCGCCGGTACGTCACGCAGAGACTGCATCTGCAAGGTGAAATGACCTTTCTTGCCAAAATATTCGACGCGCACCAAATCTAACGCGGCAACATCCTGGGCATCTTCTACGGCTGCCTTGGCATTGGCAACCAGCTCTGCGAGATGTGGCATTGCTTTCCTCTTCCTCTGGCCGGGATGGCCCTAAGTAATTGTTATCTATTATTCGAACACGCCTTTGAGCAATCTTCAAAGACTTTTCAATGCGTTGTCGACCAGGTGACTCACCTGCGCGGCACAGGGCCGGCTGAGTGTCTGCCCCCTCGCCGCAGCAGTGTGCAAGGCGAGGCGATGGCCAAAAACAAAAAAGCCTCCACGAGGGAGGCTTAGGCGCTACTTTTCGTTTCTTTTCTTACGCGCGAAGCCTCCTGAAATCAGGCGCTAAAGTAAAAAAAGAAACGAAAAATAGCTGCGTGCATGATTGCGGTACCTTGTCGATGATTGTCCACCAGTGATATAGCGGCGGGCAATAAAAGTCAATATTTGTCGCTGAAAACAAAGATTAAAAGAGGGAGCAAGCTCCCTCTTCAACTGACTTACGCCAGAGCTGCTTTCGCTTTCTCAACCAGTGCGCCGAAGGCCACTTTGTCGAAGACTGCGATGTCAGCCAGGATCTTACGGTCAATTTCGATCGACGCTTTTTTCAAGCCGTTGATGAACTTGCTGTAAGACAGACCGTTCTGACGAGCAGCTGCGTTGATACGTGCAATCCACAGCTGACGGAACTGACGCTTACGTTGACGACGGTCACGGTAAGCGTACTGACCTGCTTTGATTACTGCCTGGAAGGCAACACGATATACGCGCGAACGGGCACCGTAGTAACCTTTCGCCTGCTTCATGATTTTCTTGTGACGTGCGCGTGCAATTACACCACGTTTTACGCGAGCCATATGCTCTCTCCTAAAGTCTTATTCTAAATTCAAAAAAAAATGGCTTATGCGTACGGCAGGCACGCGGTAACCAGGACCAGATCGTTTTTAGACACCATGCCTTTCGGACGCAGGTGACGTTTACGCTTGGTTGCTTTTTTGGTCAGAATATGACGCAGGTTGGCATGTTTACGCTTAAAACCACCGCTGCCGGTTTTTTTGAAGCGCTTGGCTGCACCACGTACAGTTTTAATCTTTGGCATTTTAATTAAATCCACTTCGCATTGTTAAACAACGAATCAGTTGGGCGAATAAAACCCACACAGCGCAAGCGCCGCGCGGGTTCCATTACTTGTAAGCCTTACTGTTTCTTCTTAGGAGCGAGCACCATAATCATCTGGCGGCCTTCGATCTTCGTAGGGAAGGATTCGACCACTGCCAGATCCATATCTTCACACAGGTCTTTACGGACGCGGTTAAGCACTTCCATACCGATCTGCTGGTGCGCCATCTCACGCCCGCGGAAACGCAGGGTGATTTTGGCTTTATCGCCATCTTCCAGAAAGCGAATCAGGTTGCGTAGTTTGACCTGATAGTCGCCATCATCGGTGCCAGGACGGAATTTGATTTCCTTGACCTGAATAACTTTTTGCTTCTTCTTCTGTTCTTTCGTCGACTTGCTCTTCTCGTAGAGGAATTTGCCGTAATCCATGATTCGGCAAACTGGCGGTTCGGCATTTGGGCTGATTTCTACTAAATCAACGCCCGCTTCCTCAGCTTTTTCAAGAGCTTCATTCAGACTGACAATACCAATCTGCTCGCCATCGACGCCGGTTAGGCGAACTTCTTGCGCGCGAATTTCTCTGTTAATGCGATTAGGACGCGCCGGTTGAACTCGTTTTCCGCCTTTAATACTTTATTCCTCCAGTTGATGAAGACTACGGCTGCGAATCTCTTTCAGCAGCTTGTCTACGACTTCGTTTACGTCCAGGCTTCCCAGGTCTTTGCCACGGCGGGTACGAACGGCAACTTTGCCTGCTTCGACCTCTTTGTCGCCGCACACCAACATGTAAGGGACTCGACGTAAAGTATGTTCGCGAATTTTAAAGCCAATCTTCTCATTTCTCAAGTCCGCTTTCACGCGAATGCCTGCATCCTGCAGTTTTTTGGTCAATTGCTGGACATAATCAGACTGGCTGTCGGTGATATTCATCACCACCACCTGCACCGGAGCGATCCAGGTCGGGTAGAACCCGGCGTATTCTTCGGTCAGGATACCGATGAAGCGTTCCATGGAGCCCAAAATGGCGCGGTGAATCATTACCGGCACGACGCGATCGTTGTTTTCGCCAACGTACGATGCGCCCAAACGGCCCGGCAAGAAGAAATCGAGCTGCACGGTACCACATTGCCATGCGCGATCCAAACAATCATGCAGGGTAAATTCAATTTTCGGTCCGTAGAAGGCGCCCTCGCCCGGCTGGTATTCGAACGGAATGCCGTTCTCGGTCAGCGCGGCGGCCAGGTCTTCTTCCGCCCGGGTCCACATGTCGTCGGTGCCGATGCGTTTTTCCGGGCGAGTCGACAGCTTGACGGCGATCTTGTCGAAACCGAAAGTGCCGTACACGTCATACACCATGCGGATGCATTCGTTCACTTCGGCGCGCACCTGCTCTTCGGTACAGAAGATGTGGGCGTCATCCTGCGTGAAGCCGCGCACGCGCATCAGGCCGTGCAGGGAACCCGACGGCTCGTTGCGGTGGCAGCTGCCGAATTCGCCCATGCGCAGCGGCAAATCGCGGTACGACTTCAGACCCTGGTTGAAGATCTGCACGTGGCCCGGGCAGTTCATCGGCTTGATGCAGTATTCGCGGTTTTCCGACGCGGTGGTGAACATGGCGTCTTTGTAGTTTTCCCAGTGGCCGGTTTTTTCCCACAGCACACGGTCCATCATGAACGGACCTTTCACTTCCTGGTACTGGTACTCTTTGAGCTTCATGCGCACGAAGGCTTCCAGCTCGCGGAAGATAGTCCAACCGTCGTTGTGCCAGAACACCATGCCCGGCGCTTCTTCCTGCATGTGATACAGGTCGAGCTGTTTGCCGATCTTGCGGTGATCGCGCTTGGCCGCTTCTTCCAGACGTTGCAGGTAGGCGTTCAGCTGCTTCTTGTCTGCCCAGGCGGTACCGTAGATACGCTGCAGCATTTTGTTTTTGCTGTCGCCGCGCCAGTAAGCGCCGGAGGTTTTCTGCAGCTTGAAATGGTGGCAGAAACGCATGTTCGGCACGTGCGGACCGCGGCACATGTCGACGTATTCTTCGTGGTGATACAGGCCAGGACGATCGTCATGGCTGATGTTCTCATCCAGGATCGCCACTTTGTAGATTTCGCCGCGCTCGGCGAAGGTGTCGCGGGCTTCTTGCCAGCTGACCTTCTTCTTGATGACGTCGTAATCCTTATCGGCCAACTCGTGCATCCGCTTTTCCAGCAGATCCAGGTCTTCCTGCGTCAGGGTGCGGTCGATATCCACGTCATAATAGAAACCGTTGTCGATCACCGGACCGATCGCCATTTTGGTATCCGGCCACAGCTGCTTGATCGCATGACCCAGCAGGTGCGCGCAGGAGTGGCGCATGATTTCCAGACCGTCTTCGTCTTTGATGGTGATGATGGCCAGCTGCGCATCCGATTCGATCAGATCGCCGGCATCAACCAGTTCGCCGTTGACGCGGCCGGCGATACAGGCTTTCGCCAGGCCAGGGCCGATATCGCGCGCGACATCCATCGGGGAAACGGGGTGGTCGAAATGACGCTGACTACCGTCAGGAAGAGTAATAACAGGCATTAATAATTCCTTATCTACAGTGGTGACCCACACGACAGATCACATGCAGTACGAAAATTGGGTTTTGGGTTTGGTCAGCCAGGTTTCAGATCTCGCCCACAATTGCCAGATTGAAACCTCACTGGGTATACAGAATGGAACGCATACCTTCTCAGCCGCATTCGGCTAAGCGAATAGTATCACTAAAATTGTTCCGGATAAATAAAGCGCCGCCGCCGTCACACTTTCGCTTCATCCGGCGCAAAAACGCCTCTCATGTAGCTGAGAGTGGCCAACAGGCACAGGCCATAGCCCAGCAGTTCGCAGCCCTCTTCCACCATGTTTTTCACCACCCGGTTGTAGCCGTCCAGCATCAGCGTTTGCCACAGCGCGCTCATGCCGAACAGGCGTGAAAACACCAGAATGCACAGCAGGCCGGCGCACATCATGCCGTAGCCGGGATGCGTCGCGAAATAGGCCAGGCCGCGCACCGTAGCCGCAATATGCCGTGCCGCATGCCACAGGCAGGCCAAGGCGACCGCCAGCGCGAACCACACCCAGGCGCCGTGCCACAACGCATCGAAAGCGAAGTCCATCTCGCGGATCAGCATGCAGAGAAAGAAACCGCCGACCAGCATCCAGGCGGAGCGGCGTTCCACCTGCCGCCGGGCCGCGGCGAAAAAACCGCCGGAGATGGCGAGCAGCAACAGTTCCTGCGCCGCTTCGGTCAGCGAGGTTTCATGCACGAAGTTATGCAACCAGTGCACATCGATAAACACCAGGCCGACCAATGCCGCCATGAAGGCGGCGGAAAGCGCGAATGCGCTGATTTTCCCCAGTAAAAATTTCAGTTCGTCTTGCATAATCAATCTCGTTATCGTTTTAAAGCGCGCCTATGGTAGGCAGCTGAGCCTGTGGGGTGTAGCAATTGGTGCGCAACGTCGGCCTTTACCGGTCAACTGCGGCGAAAAAGGCCATAAAACACAAAAACTGCGCATTTTTTCTGAGCGCAGGCCATTTTGTCGCCGTTGTCGGTGATGCCGCCGCCTCGCGTGGCGCGCTCTGCCGCCAGCCGCTATCCTGAAAGCTGTCCGTTCCAATCGAGACTTATGCAGAACATGAACCGGTTACTTGCGGTCCTCGTCGTGGCATGCGCGGTATTGGCGATGCTGCATGGGCTGATGCATTTTGGCGTGCGTTCGGCGCCGCGGGCGATTGCGGTCAACGAAGCGCCGTTGGGATGTAAGGATGAACCTGAGCTCGCCGGCGAGTGCAACGGCAATGATGAAACGCCGGCCGACGGTTAATTAACGTTACGAGCTATCCCCATTGCCGCCAGGCACGCGGCAGGCTAGGCTGTTTAGCTCATGGGCCGCCGCTTGGCGGCCTGAACGTTGCACAGGGAGTCTACTTTATGACGGGTATTTTGCAGTTATTCCAGGCCATCGGACTGGGTTTGGTGCTGCTGTTGCCGCTGGCCAACCCGCTGACCACGGTGGCGTTGCTGCTCGGCTTGTCCGGCAATATGACGCGCGAAGAGCGCAATCAGCAGTCGCTGATGGCCTCGGTTTATGTGTTCTGCATCATGACGGTGGCGTTTTACGCCGGCCAGGTGGTGATGAACACCTTCGGCATTTCAATCCCCGGCCTGCGCATCGCCGGCGGCCTGATCGTCGCCTTCATCGGTTTTCGCATGCTGTTCCCGCAGCAGAGCCCCGAAGACGCGCCGGAGGTGGAGAGCAAGTCGCACGAGCTGCGCCACAAGACATCGGCCAACATCGCCTTCGTGCCGTTGGCCATGCCGAGCACCGCCGGGCCGGGCACCATCGCGATGATCATCAGCTCGGCGTCGAGCGTCAAAGCGAACTCGCTGGGTTTTGAACCCTGGGTGTTGGCCGTGGCGCCGGTCGCCATCTTCCTGACGGTCGCGGTGATCCTGTGGGCCTGCCTGCTCAGTTCCGGCGCCATCATGCGGTTGGTGGGGAAAAGCGGCATCGAGGCGATCTCGCGCCTGATGGGGTTCCTGCTGGTGTGCATGGGCGTACAGTTCATCATCAACGGCGTGCTGGAGATCATCTCCACCTATACGCCGGCCGCCTGATCATACAAAACGGGCGCGATCGTCGCGCCCGTTGCCGTTATTTCCCCGCCGGCGCCTGCGCGCCCAAAATGCCCTTGCCTTCCGGCACTTCGGTAAAGCGACTGAGGATCTCGCTGTAGGTCTTGGCCGGATCCAGATCCGGGAACTGCGCCGGATAGATAAACTTCGCCAGATACTCCAGCCCCACGATGTTGTACGGGTGGTTGTAGAAGTTATGGTAGATGCCGTAGAACCGCCCTTCCTTCACCGCCGACACCTGCGAGAACCCCGGGCGCTGTTTCATGCGGTTGAAGGCCTCATCCACCTGTTGCTGCGTCACGCCATAGCCGAACGGCACCGCGGCATTGGTCTTGCTGGCCCACTGTGAGCCGGAAACAATGTAGGCGTCCGGTTTCATGGCGATCACTTTTTCCAGCGCCACGTCGCCGGTCGCGCCCGGCAACAGCGCAGAGCCGATGTTGCGCGCGCCGACCGCCTCGACCAACGCGCCCCAGCCGACGTGCGCATGGGTGAAGCAGCAGGATTCCAGACCATTCAGACCGGCCTTGGCTTCGAAGAACACCAACGGCTTGGGCTCCACCGCCTGCGTTTTGGCCAGAATGGCCTGATAATGCTGCTGATAAAAATCGGTATATTGCTTGGCTTCGCTTTCGCGGTTGAGGGTTTCCCCCAACAGCGTCACGCTTTTCGGCGTGTTTTCCACCGGCTTGAGCATGGTATCGATAAACAACACCGGCACGTTCAGCGCCTTCAGCTTATCCAGCACGCCGGTTTGGCTCAGCGAAGGCTTGGAGCGCAGCTGGGCGATCATCAGATCGGGGCGCTTGGCGATCACGCTCTCCAGATTCACTTCGCCTTTATCGCTGAATCCCATGTCAATGATGTTTTTCGCCGCCGGCCATTTGCTCTGCAAGATATCCCAGGTCGCCGCGTCGCTTTTCTTCAGCAGGTTATTCCAGGCCACCAGCCGGCCGAACGGGTTGGCGCGATCGAGCAGCGCCAGCGTGAGAATGTCGCGCCCGTCCTGCACCACGATGCGTTTCGGCTCCTGCTGGAGGGTGACCGTCTGGCCGGAGGTGTCGGTCAGGGTCAACGGATAGGTAGTGGCCATCGCCGGAGAGGCGAGCAAGGCGGCGCAAACCAGCGCCGGCAAAGTGATTCGACGGTGCACGAAAAACTCCTTGGTCATGAATACATTCAGGAAATACTAATGAGAATGGCTTGCATTATCAAAGGTAACGCCCGGCATGTCGGCGATTAATTGCAAAGGGATGTGTAAAGTAAGGATAAGAGGCGCGCCGGAAGCGGCGCGCCCAGAGGATCACATCAGGCCGTAGATCAGCGCCGACAGCGCAATCAGGCCCATCACCAGCACGAAGACGTTGCTCGCCGCGCGGTACTGGCGCATGGCCGGCACCGCACGCACGGCGTACATCGGCAGGATAAACAGGATCGCCGCAATCAGCGGGCCGCTGATGGTTTCGATGATGTGCAGCGCGCTGGGGTTCCACACCGTCGCCGCCCAGGTGAGCAGGAACAGCGACGCCGCCGAGATGCGGTGCGTCATGCGCGAGGTGAGCGGCTTGCCGACCGCGCGCGTGACGCCGTCGATCAGGCTGGTCGCCCCTTCCGTCACCCCCAGCGAAGTGCCGAGATAGGACTTGGCCATCGCCAGCATCGCCATCACCGGGCCAAGGTAGGCGATCAGCGGGTTGGAGAACTTGTTGGCCAACGTGGTCAGCACCGTGATGTTCTGCTCTTTCGCCTGCAGCATGTCTTCATGAGACAGGCTCAGCACGCAGCTGAACACGAAGAACAGCACGGTAACGCAGATCAGCACATAGCTATAGCGCATGATGCGCGCGCAGCGGCGTTCAGCCTTGTCGCCGTACAGGCTCTTCTGGGTCGAGGCGAAGGAAGAGATGATCGGCGCATGGCTGAAGGAGAACACCATCACCGGCACGGCCAGCCACAGCGAATGCCACAGCCCCGGCGTGTCGAAGCGGGTGGCGGCCAGGCCGTGCACGAAGTTGGCGGTATTCCAGCTCGGCATCAGATAGAGCGAAATGCCCATCAGGAACACCAGCAGTGGGAACACCAGCATGCCCATCGCCGCCACGATGCTGTCTTTGCCGCGCAGCAGCACCAGATTGAGCACCACCACCACCGCCAGGCTCAGCCAGATGCGCGGCAGCGGGGCCACGTGGAACTGATGGATCAGGAAGCTGTCCAGCGCGTTGGTGATCGAAATGCTGTACACCAGCACGATCGGGAAGAACGCCATCAGATACAGCATCATGATGATTTTGCCGGCCAGCACGCCGAAGTGTTCCACCACCACATCGTGAATGTTGCCATCGCGGCTGGAGCCGGAAAGCACGAAGCGGCTGAGCGCGCGGTGCGGCAAATAGGTCAGCGGGAAAGCGAACAGCGCCATCAACAGCAGCACCAGCGGGCCGTTCAGGCCGGCGTTGATCGGCAAGAACAGCGTACCGGCGCCCACCGCAGTCGCATAGAGACCGAACATCCAGACGGTGTCGGTTTTGTTCCATTTGGCAGTCTGAGCGGCCGTCAGCGTGCCTGAATCGGGAGAAATCGTACTCATGAGACAGTCTACCTTAATCTGCGGCGACAACGATTGCGCCTAACGGGATATCCTTCTCCGCGAGTTTTTTAATAATAATCAGTGAATTAAAGCGATATTTCATACTTACGCCTGATGAAAGGACGGCAAAGGATAATGAAAAATCCGCTGCGGGTCTATGTTTTATCGGCCGAATGAACGATTTGCGAACACAATGTGCTGAAAAAAACGGCTCGCTCAGTAAAAAACTAAGGGCCCCTTGCGGAGCCCTTAAGCGGTTTATTTCTTCGCGTCCGGATGGTCCGGCACCTCGGCGCTGCCCATCTCCTTCTCGTCGCGGATCATCGAGCGGTCTTTACGCACGTCGGCCACGTCGGAAGCGCTCACCGGTTTGGCGCTGTTGCCCCAGCTGGAGCGGATGAAGTTCACCACGTCCGCCACCTGCTGATCGTTCAGACGCCAGCCAAACGGCGGCATGGTGATGTTGGATACCGCCCCCTGCACCGCCGGCGTAGTGTTGCCGGTCAGCACGATGTGGATCAGTGAAGTCGCGTCCTCGGTCTGCACCACCGGATTGCCCTTCAGCGACGGGAAGGCGCGCTTGTAGCCCACGCCGTCGGTGCGGTGGCAGGCCGCGCAGTTATCGACATACAGCGCCGCGCCGGGCTTGCTGTCGTCGCCGCGCCACAGATCCTTGGCCACGCTGTCTTCGACCGGTGCCGCCTGCTGCTTGCCGTCTTTCGGCGGCAGCGATTTCAGGTAGCGCGCGATGGCGGTCAGATCGTCGTCGCTCAGGTATTGCAGGCTATGCTCCACAACGTCGCTCATGCCGCCGAACACGATCGCCTTGTCGTTACGGCCGGTTTTCAGGAATTCGGTCAGCTCGGCTTCGCTCCAGCTGCCCAGGCCATCCTTGCGGTCGCCGCGCAGGCTGGAAGCCACCCAACCGTCGATCGGCGCGTTGCTGCCGGACAGGTAGTCGTCGCTTTCGCTGTTGCTCAACGCTTTTTCCTGCATGGTGATGCTGCGCGGGGTATGGCAAGCGCCGCAGTGGCCCAGGCCTTCCACCAGGTAGCGGCCGCGTTCAATCACCGGATCGGCCTTGGCGTCGGCAACGAAGTCCGCCGGCGACGGCGCAAACATGCCGCGCCAGATGCTCAGCGGCCAGCGCATCGACAGCGGCCACGGGATGTCGGAGTCCTTGTTGGCCTGTTCCACCGGCTGCACACCGTGCATGAAATAGGCATACATGGCGCGCATGTCGTCCTCTTTCACCAGCGCGAACGACGGGTACGGCATCGCCGGGTACAGGGTGCTGCCGTTTTTGGCTACGCCCTTACGCACCGCGTTGTCGAAATCCTCGAAGCTGTAATCGCCGATGCCGGTTTTCTTGTCCGGCGTGATGTTGGTCGAGTAGATGGTGCCGATCGGCGTCTCCATCGCCAGACCGCCGGCGAAGGTTTTGCCACTCTTGCCATCGGTATGGCAGGCCACGCAGTCACCGGCGCGCGCCAGGTACTCGCCGCGCTTGATCAGCTCGCTGCTGACGGTGGCGTCCTGCGCCCAAACGGAAAAACTCACTGCACTGAGAACCAGTGCCGGTACAAATGCTTTCATCGTTCGCCGTCCTTATGCCTGCACCAATGGGCCTGGGTTTTTCAGATACTGCTCGCGAATGGCGCGGGCAGACCAGTAAGCCAGCGCCGCCACGGTGCCGGTCGGGTTGTAGCCCAACCCTTGCGGGAAGGCCGATGCGCCGATCGAGAACACGTTGTGCACGTCCCAGCTCTGCAGATAGCGGTTGACCGCGCTGGTCTTCGGATCTTCCCCCATGACCGCACCGCCGTTCATGTGGGTAGTCTGGTAGCTGGTGGTGTCGAAGTGGCTGTTGGCGTTTTTCGGGCTGCCGGCGATCAGTTTCGGGTTCATCGCCTTGGCGATCGGCGCCATCTTGTCGTACATGAACTGCGCCATCTTGATGTCGTTTTCCTGCCAGTCGAACGTCATGCGCAGCAGCGGCTGGCCGAACACGTTCTTGTAGTTGGGATCGAGATCCAGATAGTTGTTGCGGTACGACTGGTGCGCGCCGTGGGCGTCCATCGATACGTGATGGGTATAGGCATCCGCCACCGCCGCTTTCCACTTGCTGCCCCAGGCCGGGGTGCCCGGTGGGGTCGGCAGGCCGGAGATC
>NZ_JVEL01000512.1:0-833 GCF_001076875.1 Serratia sp. 506_PEND | reverse complement strand
ATGGTATTTGAGGATCACCGGGTGTTCTGCCCGGATAGCGGTGGGGAGTATGGTACTCAACGGACGCAGTGAACTGCCGGTTTTGTTTTGCTTTGGTGCAGCCGCATAAATCGCATCAGGCTGGCCAAAACGGGTCAACAGTACTGATGGCAGTGCCAGCGCACGATTAAACCCTTTGCAGGTCAGCTGACCGGTGGGTGCCTCCGGTTTTTCACCGTGGCGCAGGAATACGACGGTGGTTTCTGCCTGCACAGTAAAAGCAGTCAGCAACAAAGAACCGAAAGTCATCAGCAAGGCATGTTGTAACAGAGATTTTAATGTAACCATCAGAATGAATCTTATCTGTGAAAGAAACGAAATAATGCTCATGGCTATTTTAAACGAAAATACAATGAGGGTTATTTTGTTTGTGCTTCTTTTGATGTTTATTGCTATGCAGGTGAGTTTGATGCCCTTTATGTTTCCATTTGTGTTTTGTAATGTGCATTTAGACATATATATATCCAGCCCGATAAAAAGGATGGATGTATTCATTATGGCGTTGAAATAATATTCTTAAAAGAAAGGCCCCGGTGTGTTCAGGCAGGCGTTTTGTGCTGCAATGATAATGTCTGTCAGATTAGTCTTGATGTATCTTGTTTGTTACATTTTGAAGTGATGTCTCTTTTTGTGATCTGATTCCGATCTTTAATTCTGTTTTATTGTAAATTTACAGCGTTATAATCTAGTATGGCCGATATCATTCCTGCATTCCACTCCTGCTAATGGGGCTGGAGTGACAGGTAACTATCGCGAATTGACCGTCTGGTGAATACCTGAATCTTCGTCCGGGG
>NZ_JVEL01000511.1:0-9989 GCF_001076875.1 Serratia sp. 506_PEND | reverse complement strand
CCCGCCGTGCCGACTCGCTGCGCAAACATGCCGGTCAAGTGGCCTTCCCCGGCGGAAAAACCGACGCCGAAGACGGATCGGCGATCGTCACGGCGCTGCGAGAAGCGCAGGAAGAAGTAGCGATACCGCCGCAAGCGGTGACTGTCCTCGGCCAAATGGCGCCGCTCGACAGCAGCACCGGATTTCAGGTTACCCCTATCGTCGGCCTCATCCCGCCGGACGTGCAGTTCCACGCCAATGAAGGCGAAGTGGCGGACGTGTTCGAGATGCCCCTGCGGGAAGCGCTGACCCTGTCGCGTTACTATCCGCTGGATATTCATCGCGCCGGCCATACCCACCGCATCTACCTCTCCTGGTATCACAGCCAGTTTATCTGGGGGCTGACCGCCGCCATCATTCGGCGCCTGGCGCAACAGGTCAGTATTTAGCCCGCATTACGTGATCTGACTCGCAATCTGGCACGGTTGCCGGCCTCCTCGGCGGGTAAAGCGATCGCTATCACTTCATTTGATCGCTTTTTCAACTACCGTTCCGTTTGAATGGTTTTAAAAAAACTGTAAACCCTCTCTTAAACCTTACGAAATACCTGTAAAATACCACCGTCCGAGATAAACCACTGTAGAAACAGGGATTAAGCCGGCGGCGTTCAGCACGGAAAGCTGGCGCGATTACCGCTAATGGAGCTTGGGCGAAAGCGGATACCCCGCACAAGGGTTCGCCCCGGGTAATCAGTAAAAAAAGCGACACCACGGATTATTTAATTTCATGCGAAAAAGGCAGCCGAACCCGCACGGCCCTTTTACAATATCGCTGTTCCCTGCGCGGTTTTTGACCGCCGCAGCCATAACAATACGTCTCTTTAAGGAGTTTTAGCGTGATTAGCGTTTTCGACATGTTTAAGATCGGCATCGGCCCGTCCAGCTCTCATACGGTTGGACCGATGAAAGCCGGCAAACAGTTTGTCGACGATCTGGTAAATAAAGGCCTGATGCCTTCTATCACGCGTGTTGCCGTAGACGTTTACGGCTCACTCTCATTGACCGGCAAAGGTCACCATACCGATATCGCCATCATTCTCGGCCTGGCCGGCAACATGCCGGACACCGTCGATATCGATAGCATTCCGGGTTTTATTCGCGATGTAGAACAACGTCAACGCCTGATGCTGGCCAACGGCCTGCATGAAGTCGATTTCCCTCGCGACGGCGGCATGGTCTTCCGCAGCGACAACCTGCCGCTGCACGAAAACGGCATGCAGATCCACGCCTTCGCCGGCGATAAAGAAGTGTACAGCAAGACCTATTACTCTATCGGCGGCGGTTTCATCGTCGACGAGGAGAATTTCGGCAAGGCCGCCGAGCAAGAACTGCAAATGCCATATCCGTTCAACTCCGCGCGCGAAATGCTCGACCACTGCCGCGAGACCGGTCTGTCGCTGTCCGGCATGGTGATGCAGAACGAACTGGCGCTGCACAGCAAGCAAGAGATCGAGACCTACTTCGGCAACGTGTGGCAAACCATGCGCGCCTGTATCGATCGCGGTCTGAACACCGAAGGCGTACTGCCGGGGCCGCTGCGCGTACCGCGCCGGGCCTCCGCGCTGCGCCGCATGCTGGTGGCGTCGGACAAACTGTCCAGCGATCCGATGAACGTGATCGACTGGGTCAATATGTTCGCGCTGGCGGTTAACGAAGAAAACGCCGCCGGCGGCCGCGTGGTCACTGCGCCGACCAACGGCGCCTGCGGCATCGTGCCTGCGGTGCTGGCTTACTACGATCACTTCATCGAGTCCGTCAGCCCGGATATCTACATCCGCTACTTTATGGCGGCGGGTGCCATCGGCGCGTTGTACAAGATGAACGCCTCCATTTCCGGCGCCGAAGTCGGTTGCCAGGGTGAAGTCGGCGTTGCCTGCTCCATGGCGGCGGCCGGTCTGGCCGAACTGCTGGGCGGCAGCCCTGAGCA
Source organism: Serratia sp. 506_PEND (assembly GCF_001076875.1). Taxonomy (NCBI): domain Bacteria; kingdom Pseudomonadati; phylum Pseudomonadota; class Gammaproteobacteria; order Enterobacterales; family Yersiniaceae; genus Serratia; species Serratia sp. 506_PEND. The sequence goes on along the minus strand of NZ_JVEL01000511.1, from coordinate 8,024 downwards.
GGTCTGTGTGGCGGCGGAAATCGGCATGGAACACAACCTGGGTCTGACCTGTGACCCGGTCGCCGGCCAGGTGCAGGTGCCGTGCATCGAGCGCAACGCCATCGCCTCGGTCAAGGCGATCAACGCCGCCCGCATGGCCCTGCGCCGCACCAGCGAGCCGCGCGTTTCGCTGGATAAGGTGATCGAGACCATGTACGAAACCGGCAAAGACATGAACGCCAAGTACCGCGAAACGTCACGCGGCGGCCTGGCAATCAAGGTGCAATGCGACTGACAGACAACCCCGCCATCCGGCGGGGTTTTTTATGGGTAATCAATTCATTGGCCGCTTTTTGTGACAATGTCACCAGAAAAAATCCTGCATTTCTCTCATCGATCCGGCGGTTAGCCTGCAAATTGACCTTCTGTTTTGCCAAATCGAAATAATTTACTGAGTTACCATCAATCTTGTATAACCTCAGGCTAGAATTAGCCGAGCGCAACTTAAGGATCTATGACCTGACCGTGACTCGGGGCTGGATTACCGAACAAGGATTTACCGGATGTTGATGACCCACCTCGCCGCGTCCCGATATCGTTATTACCGTTGGCTGCTGGCCGGAGCGGTGGGCGCGGCTATTCTGTTGGTATCGCTGTATACCCGTTATTATCAAGAGGTCAAAAGTATCGAGCTGAGCCAACAGACATTGGCCACCCGCACCGTCGGCAAGCTCAACCAGTTGCTGACACCGGCTCAGCTGCAGGCGGAGCGCAGCATGGACATGCTGGACCAGCCCTGCGAGAACGTTTCGTCGACCCTGCGCTTTCGCGCCGCGCAGAATCAGGCGCTACGCGCCATGTTGCTGGTAAAAAACGGCATTATTTACTGCTCCAGCCTGTTTGGTTCCCGTCATTATCAGCTGGCCGCGGTCATGCCGACCTTCGTCAACAGCAACGCCAGGCTGGCGCTGCGCCCCTCGCTGGCGGTGAGCAAAGGCCTGCCCACGCTGGTGATGTGGACGCCATCCCCCCGCGATAAAACCAGCGGCGTGCTACACGTGTTTAATATCGAGCTGCTGTCCAACTTTTTACTCGAGCCGCAGGAGCCTTACGTTCAGCGCGTGGTGCTGAACGTGGCTGACAGCAGCCTGGAATACGGCCGACGCGAAATCCTGAGCCGCGACACCCTGACCAACGATCTGCGCTACACCGCCGGCTCTGCGCTATACCCGTTCTCGATTTCGCTGTTCGGCCCGCAGATCGGCATGCTGGCGCTTTCCGCACTGCCGCGCCATATCCCGCTGGCGCTGCTGATCAGCCTGTTGGCCGCCTATGTGGTCTATCTGCTCACCGCTAACCGCATGAGCCTGTCTTATCACATCGGCCATGCCATCACCCATCGTGAGTTCCGCGTCTATTGCCAGCCCATCATTCATAGCGACACCGGGCGCTGCGCCGGCGTCGAAATGCTGCTGCGCTGGAAAAAGAAGCGTCAAGGGTGGATCTCCCCCGACGTGTTTATTCCGCTGGCCGAGCAGCATGAGCTGATCATTCCGCTGACCCGTTATCTGATGAACACCGTGACGGAAAATCTGCAGCTGTTCCCGCCGCGACCGTCGTTCTACATCAGCATCAACGTCGCCGCCGAACACTTTAAAACGCTCAACATCATCGACGATATCCGCCGGATTTGGCTGCCGGCGCATCCGATGCCGTCACTGATGCTGGAGCTGACCGAGCGCACCGCGCTATCGGCGATCCAGCATGACCAGATCCGGACGCTGAAAGACATGGGGATCATGCTGGCCATCGACGATTTCGGCACCGGCCACAGCTCGCTGAGCTACCTGAAGAACCTTAGCCCGGACGTGTTAAAGATCGACCGCGGGTTTACCGCGGCCATCGGCACCGACGCGGTCAACGCCACGGTGACCGATACCATCATTACGCTGGCGCAGCGGCTGAAACTGAAGCTGGTGGCTGAGGGGGTAGAAACGGCGGAACAGGCCGACTATCTGCGCTCACGCGAGGTCAATGCCCTGCAGGGGTATTATTTTGCCAAGCCGATGCCGATCCACGTTTTCCCGCTGTGGTTGCAGCAGTACGAATCGCGCGTGAGGAAAACGGAAGAGCATCCGCCGGAGGCCTGAGCCTCCGACGGGTGGGTTACGAATGCGCCGGTTCGTCGAAGACGGCGCGGGTGACACGCACCAACTCGATGCGATAGTCGGAGACCTCGACAATATCGAAACGCAGGTGGTTCAGTTCAATGGTGTCCCCCACCACCGGCATCTGGCCGTAGTGGGCTAACAGCAGCCCCGCCAGAGTGGCGTAGTCTGCGGTTGGGCTGACCAGGTCGTCACAGGCCAGCGCCTGTTCCAGCGAGTGCAGGTCGGTCCCGCCCTTGACCAGCCAGCCGTCACCTTCCGCCACGATGTCCGGCGTTTCATCTTCGTCCGGAAACTCGCCGGCGATCGCTTCCAGCACGTCCAGCGGCGTCACCAGCCCCTGCACCACGCCGAACTCGTTGGTGACCACCACCAGGCGCCCTTTGGCGCGGCGCAGCACCGCCAGCAGCTTGATGACATCCATGGTTTCCGGCACCACGATCGGCGGCGTGCGCGCGGCAAACTCGGCGATATCTTCCCCTTGCTCCAGCGCCACCAGCAGATCCTTGGCGCGTACCACGCCAACGATCTCATCCACCGAGTCGCGACACACCGGGAACAGGCTGTGCGGCGTATCCAGCAACTGTGCGCGCACCTCCTCACGGGAGCGCTCGCAGTCGACCCAGGAGATATCCGTGCGCGGCGTCATCACGCTGCGCAATGAGCGCGAGGCCAGCGTCAGCACGCCGCTGATCATATAACGCTCTTCCGCCGCAAAGGTTTCATCCCGCGGCAAGGCGACCTCATCGTCCGCCTGCTGCGCGCGCTGCTGCCCCATCAGGCGCATGATCGCTTCCGCGGTGCGCTCGCGCATCGGGCGACGCGCCTGATGCTTGATGAAGTTGCGACGCGCGATCTGATTGAACAATTCAATCAGGATCGAGAAGCCGATCGCGGCGTACAGATAGCCTTTAGGAATATGCAAGCCGAAGCCTTCGGCGATCAGGCTCAGACCGATCATCAACAGGAAGCTCAGGCACAGCACCACAATGGTCGGGTGCGCGTTGACGAAGTTGGTCAACGGTTTGGACGCCAGCAGCATCACCGCCATCGCGATCACCACCGCCGCCATCATCACCGGCAGATCGTTCACCATGCCTACGGCGGTAATCACCGCATCGAGCGAAAACACCGCGTCCAGGATCACGATTTGCACCACCACCGCCCAGAACTTGGCGTAACCGCGGTTGGCGCCATCCTGGTGCGTCTGCCCTTCCAGCCGTTCATGCAGCTCCATGGTGGCCTTGAACAGCAGGAATACCCCGCCGAACAGCAGGATAAGATCGCGGCCGGAGAAGCTGAAATCGCCGACGCTGAACAGCGGCGTGGTCAGGGTTACCATCCAGGAGATCACCGACAGCAGGCCCAAACGCATCAGCAACGCCAGCGACAGACCGATGACGCGCGCCTTATCGCGCTGCTTAGGCGGCAGTTTGTCGGCCAAAATGGCGATGAACACCAGGTTGTCGATGCCCAACACGATTTCCAGCACCACCAGCGTAAGCAACCCCGCCCAAATAGAGGGGTCCATTAAAAATTCCATATCAGACTCCAGAGAAAAGTGGGAATGAGCGCACGCCGCTCAAACGTGACGATGCCGCCGCTGCATGGGCGCAGTCGACAATAGCAAAGTGACGGGGTGGGATTACCGGGAGATGGCCGAAGGGCCGAACAGCATATGCAACGCCAGCAGGTGGCGGGTGAAACCTGGAAAAACAGTTACTTCGGTGACAGTCCATAGGGAGGGCTGAGGCCCTTCACTCCTTAGTGATGAAAGAGGAAATTACTGTATCAGGATTTTTCTGGGGGACAAAGCAGCTTTTTCAACGGCGGTTTAGGGTGACGCCACGCCATATCGTCTGCGACAGCTAAGATTTCTCCGAGCATTCAATAGCGGAGCAGCGTCACAAAAAATATTTTTTCACTCACTAAAATAAATCTCGCGTTCGTGAAGTATCACGCACAGGCATTTGAAACTGCGTGAGAAATGTTAGGCGTGCGTTTCTTTTTTTCTACCATAATGTATCTGAACCGCGGAAGTGACTGCCAAGACGGCGCGGAGAAACGACACAAACCGCGTCTGGAGTTCAACGAGGAGGTAGCGAGTGGCAATAGCTATTATCATCGGCACACACGGGGCTGCAGCGGAACAACTGCTGAAAACGGCGGAGATGCTATTGGGCGAGCAGGACAACGTCGCCTTTATAGACTTCGTTCCCGGTGAGAATGCCGAAACGTTAATCGTCAAGTACAACGAGAAAATCAGTGGATTGGATACCAGCGGCGGCGTGCTGTTCCTGGTGGATACCTGGGGCGGCAGCCCGTTCAACGCCGCCAGCCGCATTGCGGTCGACAAAGAAAACTATGAGGTCGTCACCGGGGTCAACATCCCGATGCTGGTGGAAACCTTCATGGCGCGGGACGACAACCCCGCTTTCAATGAACTGGTGGCGCTGGCGTTGGAAACCGGCCGAGAAGGCGTGAAAGCGCTGAAAAAACCGCAGGAAGAACCCGCAAAACCCGCAGCGCCCGTCGCCAAAGCCGCTGCCCCTCAGGCGCCGTTGGGGCCGAACGACCACATGAAAATCGGCCTGGCGCGCATCGATGATCGCTTAATCCACGGCCAGGTCGCTACCCGCTGGACCAAAGAGACCAACGTCAGCCGTATTATCGTCGTCAGCGATGAAGTCGCCGCCGACCATGTGCGCAAAACCCTGCTGACTCAGGTTGCCCCGCCGGGCGTCACCGCCCACGTGGTGGACGTGGCGAAGGCTATCCGCGTCTGGAACAACCCCAAATACGCCAACGACCGCGTGATGCTGTTGTTTACCAATCCGACCGACGTCTGGCGTCTGGTGGAGGGCGGCGTGGATATTCAATCCGTCAATATCGGCGGCATGGCGTTCCGCCAGGGGAAAACCCAGGTGAACAACGCCGTTTCCGTCGATGAAAAAGATATCGAAGCGTTTAAGAAACTGAACGATCGCGGTATCGAGCTGGAGGTGCGTAAGGTCTCGTCCGACAGCCGGCTAAAAATGATGGACCTGATTAACAAACTCAATTAGTGGCGCCAGCCGCTGATTATTTTACTCAGAGCTTTTTTGGTCATAGGAGAAGTGCAATGGAGATCACCACTCTTCAGATTGTGCTGATATTTATCGTTGCCTGTATCGCCGGGATGGGTTCCGTCCTCGACGAGTTCCAGTTCCACCGTCCGCTGGTCGCCTGTACCCTGATCGGCTTCATTCTCGGCGATATGAAAACCGGCATCATCATCGGCGGTACGCTGGAAATGATCGCGCTCGGCTGGATGAACATCGGCGCGGCGGTCGCGCCGGATGCCGCCCTGGCGTCCATCATCTCGACCATCCTGGTCATTGCCGGTGGGCAAAGCGTCGGCGCCGGTATCGCCCTGGCCATTCCGCTGGCGGCGGCCGGCCAGGTGTTAACCATCATCGTGCGAACCCTCACCGTGGCCTTCCAGCACGCAGCGGACAGCGCGGCGGAGCGCGGCAGCCTGCGCGCCATTAGCTGGATCCATGTCGGTGCCCTGCTGCTGCAGGCGATGCGTATCGCCATCCCGGCGGTCATCGTCGCCATCTCGGTGGGCACCGCTGGGGTGCACGCCCTGCTCAACTCGATCCCGGAAGTGGTCACCAGCGGCCTGAACATCGCCGGTGGCATGATCGTGGTGGTCGGTTACGCAATGGTGATTAACATGATGCGCGCCGGCTACCTGATGCCGTTCTTCTATCTCGGTTTCGTTACCGCCGCCTTCACCAACTTCAACCTGGTGGCGCTCGGCGTCATTGGCGTGGTGATGGCCGTGCTGTATATCCAGCTCAGCCCGAAATACAACAAGTCTCAGGTTGTCCAGGCCGGCCCGGCTAACGCGAACGATCTCGATAACGAACTCGACTAGGAATAGGTGAGAGAAATGGTTGATACGACTGCTCAAAAGAAACTCACGCCGGCCGATATTCGCGGCGTATTCCTGCGTTCGAACCTGTTCCAGGGTTCATGGAACTTCGAACGCATGCAGGCGCTGGGTTTTTGTTTCTCGATGGTGCCGGTGATCCGTCGCCTGTATCCGGAAAACAATGACGATCGCAAACATGCGATCAAGCGTCACCTGGAGTTCTTCAACACCCACCCTTACGTGGCGGCGCCGGTGCTCGGCGTGACCATGGCGATGGAAGAGCAACGCGCCAACGGCGCGCCGATCGACGACGCCGCAATCAACGGCATCAAGGTCGGTTTGATGGGGCCTCTAGCGGGCGTCGGTGACCCGATCTTCTGGGGCACCGTGCGGCCGGTATTCGCCGCGCTTGGGGCGGGCATCGCCATGAGCGGCAGCCTGCTTGGACCGATCCTGTTCTTCGTGCTGTTCAACCTGGTGCGCCTGCTGACCCGCTACTACGGCGTGGCCTACGGTTACCGCAAAGGGGTCGATATCGTCAACGACATGGGCGGCGGCTTCCTGCAGAAACTGACGGAAGGAGCGTCCATTCTCGGCCTGTTTGTCATGGGGGCGCTGGTCAACAAGTGGACGCACGTGAATATCCCGCTGGTGGTGTCCAAGATAACCGACCAGACCGGGCATACCAACGTCACCACGGTGCAGACCATCCTCGATCAGTTGATGCCGGGCCTGGTGCCGTTGCTGCTGACCTTCGCCTGTATGTGGCTGCTGCGCAAGAAAGTCAACGCGCTGTGGATCATTATCGGCTTCTTCGTCATTGGCATCTTTGGCTATTGGATTGGCCTGCTGGGCCTGTAATCGTTCGAAACGGCCGGGGGGCAACCCCCGGCTTTTTTATGTGTGGAGCAAGAGATGTCACTGACCGACGCCGTACTGATGCTGTTTATCGCCCTGCTGTTGCTGTATTCGCTGTATGACGAATTCGGCATGGATCTGCTGAAAGGCAAAACGCGGCTCAAAGTGCCGCTCAAACGCCGTAACCGCCTCGACAGCCTGATTTTCGTCGGCCTGATCGCCATTCTGATTTACCGCAATGTCACCGACAACGGCGCGGTATTAACCACCTATCTGCTTATTTCTTTGGCGCTGCTCGCTATCTATGTTTCTTATATTCGCGCGCCCAAAATGGTGTTTAAAGCGCACGGATTTTTCTTCGCCAATGTGTTTGTCGAATATAACCGCATTAAAGCCATGAATTTATCGGAGGACGGCATTCTGGCCGTCGACCTGGAACAGCGCCGGCTGTTGGTTCAGGTGACGCACTTGGACGACCTGGAGAAGATTTACCACTTTTTCATTGATAATCAATAAATAAAGAAAAACTCATTTTACTTTCGCTCAAACCTTGCGCTGCTTATGGATAATTAATCGGCAGCGCTATTTCCTTTCTGACTATTATTTCCGCAACATTGTTACCCGCGTCTACATTATATTCCCCCATGAACTCAGATTAATGAAAACGAGTCTCAATTAAGAACAAAAACCACACCAGAATAAAGTTGTCGGCACCGGAAATAATATGGTATGGTTGCGCCGTCATTGGGGAGTAGCCGGTTTCTGGAGAATAAAAACCAGAAACGCCCGTATCAACATACTCGTTTCGCCGTATGAAACGTGGTGCGGGCAGCCAGGTAAGGTTGGCGAGACCATAGACACGTAACTCCGTCGTTTGGTTGGGGGTGGGTTACGTGTATATGGAGCCACCCGGCCGAGGCTATTTCACATGAACCTTTCAGCAACGCTTATTCTCGCTTTCGGCATGTCCATGGATGCTTTCGCCGCTTCGATCGGCAAAGGTGCCAGTCTGCATCAACCGCGCTTTCGCGAAGCGATCCGCACCGGCCTGATCTTCGGCGTGGTCGAAGCGATCACCCCGCTCATCGGTTGGGCCATCG
>NZ_JVEL01000510.1:0-29971 GCF_001076875.1 Serratia sp. 506_PEND | reverse complement strand
TAAGCTTTATCCAGCAGCGAGGATGGGGAGTGGCCTGGGTGCTGGATACGCACCCGCATGCCGACCATTTTTCTGCCGCCACCTGGCTGGCGCAGAAAACCGGCGCCCTTACCGGCATAGGCGAAAAAATTACCGCCGTGCAGGGGCTGTGGCAAGACATCTATAATTTGAAAGAATTGCCTCCCGCCGAGACCCTGTGGGATGCGCTGTTTGCGGATGGGGACGTCTTTTTTATCGGCAACCTGCGCGCTGAAGTCTTGCTGTCTCCTGGCCACACGCTGGCGTCCGTCACTTATCACATTGCCGATGCGGCGTTTATTCACGATACGTTTTTCATGCCGGACAGCGGCACCGCAAGGGCCGATTTCCCCGGCGGAAATGCGGAAGCCCTGTGGGATTCGTTGCAGCGGATCTTGAGCCTGCCTGCGGATACCCGCCTGTTTACCGGCCATGATTACCGCCCGGCGGGGCGTGAGGCCCGGTGGGAAAGCACTGTGAGAGAGCAGCGCGAGAACAACCCCTGGGTGGCCAACATGGATAAAGCTCAATTTATCGCGCAAAGAAAGCAGCGAGACGCCACGTTGCCGCATCCGGAATTGATGCTGATGGCGCTGCAGGTCAACATTCGCGGCGGCGTACTGCCTGATTGCGAAGATGATGGGCGGCACTACCTCAAAATTCCTGTTAATCGCTTCAAGGGATGAATCAAGCCAGAGAGGCGCGATCGTTCACGGCTGCCAATCTCAAGGCGATCGCGCCGTCTGTTAATGGTTTTTTATGAAATAATCAGACTGATTCATATTTAATTATTTGTTTTTACACAAAACACGCGGCGCTTGCCCTCGCCGAATACAGTCACTACATTAACAACTGTACTTCCCACACTGCTAAGGAAAACACCATGAAAGCTGCCGTAGTGACGAAAAACCATACCGTAGACATTCAGGATAAAGTGCTGCGCCCGCTGAAGCACGGCGAAGCGGCGTTAAAAATGGAGTGTTGCGGGGTGTGCCACACCGATTTGCACGTGAAAAACGGCGATTTCGGCGAGGTGCCGGGCATTACGTTGGGGCATGAGGGCATCGGCGTGGTCTCCGCCGTCGGTGAGGGCGTCACCTCGTTAAAAGTGGGTGACCGCGCCAGCGTCGCCTGGTTTTACCAGGGGTGCGGCCATTGCGAATACTGCGTCAGCGGCAACGAGACCCTGTGCCGCTCGGTGAAAAACGCCGGCTACAGCGTTGACGGCGGTATGGCGGAAGAGTGCATCGTGGTGGCGGACTACGCGGTGAAAGTGCCGGATGGGCTCGATTCTTTCGCCGCCAGCAGCATCACCTGCGCCGGCGTCACCACCTACAAGGCGGTGAAGATTTCCGATATCAAACCGGGGCAGTGGATCGCCATTTATGGCCTTGGCGGGCTAGGCAACCTGGCGTTGCAGTACGCCAAGAACGTGTTTAACGCCAAAGTGATCGCCATCGACGTCAACGACGGTCAGTTGGAGTTCGCCAAACAGATCGGCGCCGATCTGACCATCAACTCCAAAACGCAAAACGCGGAGGAGATCATTCAACAGCAAACCGGCGGCGCTCACGCGGCGGTGGTGACGGCGGTGGCGAAAGCCGCCTTCAACTCGGCGGTGAATGCGGTGCGCGCCGGCGGTAAAGTGGTGGCCGTGGGGCTGCCGCCGGAGAGCATGGATCTGAGCATTCCGCGCCTGGTGCTGGACGGCATTCAGGTGGTGGGTTCGCTGGTGGGCACGCGCGAAGATCTGAAGGAGGCGTTCCAGTTCGCCGCCGAAGGCAAGGTGACGCCGAAAGTGACCAAGCGGCCGCTGAGGGATATCAACGCCATCTTCGACGAGATGAAGGCGGGCACCATTCGCGGTCGCATGGTGATCGATCTCGGCATGGCGAAGTAGGCCACGCGCAAAAAGAAGGCCACCTGCGGGTGGCCTTCTTGTCATTACGCCGGGTTCAGAACAGGCCCAGCGGCTTGGCGTCGTAGCTGACCAGCAGGTTTTTCACCTGTTGATAGTGCGACAGCGCCGCCTTGTGGGTCTCGCGCCCGATGCCGGAGTTTTTGTAGCCGCCGAACGCGGCGTGCGCCGGGTACAGGTGGTAGCAGTTGGNCCATACGCGCCCGGCCTTGATCGCGCGGCCCATGCGGTAAGCGCGGTTGATGTCGCGGGTCCACAGCCCGGCGCCCAGCCCGAACTCGGTGTCGTTGGCCAGCGCCAGGGCTTCGGCCTCATCCTTGAAGGTGGTGACGCCAATCACCGGCCCGAAGATCTCCTCGCGGAAGAAACGCATGCTGTTGTTGCCGGTAATCAGCGTCGGCTGCAGGTAGAAACCGTTTTGCACTTCGTCGCCGCGCTGGGCGGGCTCGCCGCCCGCAATGATTTTGCCCCCCTCGTTTTTAGCGATGTCGATGTAGGACAGGATCTTGTCGTACTGCTGTTTTGACGCCTGGGCGCCGATCATGGTCTCGGTGTCGAAGGGATCGCCCTGGCGGATGGTAGCGATACGCGCCAGCACTTTCTCCATAAACTGCGGGTAGATGGATTCCTGGATCAGCGCGCGTGAAGGGCAGGTGCACACCTCCCCCTGATTGAAGAAGCCGAGCACCAGCCCCTCAACCGCTTTGTCGATAAACTCCGGTTCCGCCTGCATGATGTCTTCAAAATAAATGTTCGGCGATTTTCCGCCCAGCTCGACGGTGCTGGGGATGATGTTCTCCGCCGCACAGGCGAGGATGTGGCGGCCGACCGGCGTGGATCCGGTGAAGGCGATTTTTTCGATGCGTTTGCTGCGCGCCAGCGCTTCGCCGGCCTCGCCGCCGAAACCTTGCACGACGTTGAGCACGCCCGGCGGCAGCAGATCGCCGATCTCTTCCATCAGCACGCTGATGCCGAGCGGCGTTTGTTCCGCCGGCTTCAGCACCACGCAGTTACCGCCCGCCAGCGCTGGCGCCAGTTTCCAGGCGGCCATCAGCAGCGGGAAGTTCCACGGAATGATCTGGCCGACCACGCCCAGCGGTTCATAGATATGGTAAGCCACGGTGTTCTGGTCGATCTCCGCCGCGGTGCCTTCCTGCGCGCGCAGGCAGCCGGCGAAGTAACGGAAATGGTCGACCGCCAACGGCAGATCGGCATTCAGGGTTTCGCGGATCGGTTTGCCGTTGTCCCAGGTTTCGGTCAGCGCCAGCATCTCCAGCCGCGATTCGATGCGATCGGCGATCGCCAGCAGCACGTTGGAACGCTCCTGCACGCTGGTTTTGCCCCAGGCGTCTGCCGCCGCATGCGCCGCGTCAAGCGCCAGCTCGATGTCTTTGGCGTCGGAACGCGGGAATTCGGCGATCGGCTGGCCGGTCACCGGCGAGGTGTTGGTGAAGTAGTTGCCGGATACCGGTTCGACAAATTTGCCGCCAATGTAGTTGCCATAGCGTTTACGGAACGAAACCAGCGAGCCAGGCAAACCGGGGTGAACATATTTCATGTGAAGCACCTCTCTGCAGATGATAACCGGCGCTATTGCGCTGCGCCTGTGAGTGCGGCCTGTCGCCGCAGCACAGAGAAGCACGCCCCGTGCCAGATTAGCGATGGGCGTAGCATTAGTAAAAAAATGGCTATTTATTAAAATGTTAGGCATTGACAGGGGTAAGGCAATCGAGCGGTGCCGCGGCCGCCGATGATTTTTTGTGTCCCGTGTCGCAACGCCTGGTACACATTTATGATACACATTTGCAACACTAGCGAACGGGGGAGAAACGCATGTTGTCTGACGACCGCTTGCCCGCAGAGGGCGCCAGCGTGCTGACCCAGCCGTTGGCGGAATCCTGGCAACGCAGCCAGGGTTATGGTTTGACGCGCACCGATCAACATATCCCGTTTATCAAACCCGGATTGCTTGAAGAGCTGCGCAGCCGCAACGATTGGGTGCCGCAGCGGGTACAGCCGTTGATCGAGCAGCTGGGTGCGCAAATTACGCGCCAGCCCGCCATTGTGGTGATCGCCGACGCCGGCGGGCTGGTGCTGGAAACCCGCGGCAATACCGACTTTCTGCATAAGGCGTCGCGCTTTGCGCTGGCGCCGGGCAACCAGTGGGGAGAAGCGGAGCGGGGCACCAACGCCATCGGCACCGCGCTGGCGCTGGGCGCATTCTGCGAAGTGCGCGGCGACCAGCATTTTCTCAACCAAAATGCCGGATTGAACTGCACCGCCGCGCCGATCTATCGTCCGGATGGCCGCATTGCCGGCATACTGGATCTCTCCGCCCCCGCGCAGCGCCCGTACCGCGATGCACAGCGCCTGATCATGCAGGCGGTGCGGCATATCGAACACCGCTGGGTCAGAAGCGCGATCGCCGATCGCCACTGGACGCTGCGCCTGCACGCCGATGCCCGCTGCCTGGGCAGCGCGCAAGAGCTGCTGCTGGTTTTTCACGACGAAGTGCTGATCGCCGCCAATCGGCTGGCGATGATGGAGTTCCGGCTTTCGTCGGCCTCATTCGGCTCCGTTGAGTTCACCCAACTGTTTCCCGACCTGTTGCGACAGCCTTCCGGCGCACCGCGCCAGACGCTGGCCGGCAATCAACAGCACTATTATTCGTTGCTTGAGGCGCCGCAGCGCCGCGTCAGCGCTCTGCGTTCTGCGCCGCCGGCGGAACGGCACGACGAGCAGCATCAGAAAGCGCTGCGCATTCTCAACGCCGGCCTTTCGCTGTGCGTGACCGGCGAAACCGGCTGCGGTAAAGAGCATTTCAGCCGCCGCCTGTTTCAAGAGAGCCGCTGGCGCAACGGCAACTTTGTGGCGATCAACTGCGCGGCGCTGCCTGAGCCGCTGATCGAATCCGAACTGTTTGGTTATGCGCCGGGGGCGTTTACCGGCGCCAATCCGAAAGGCTACATCGGCAAGATCCGCGAGGCGGACGGCGGCGTGCTGTTTCTCGATGAAATCGGCGATATGCCGGCGGGCCTGCAAACACGCCTGCTGCGGGTGTTACAGGAAAAAACGGTCACGCCCCTCGGCAGCCGCAGCGCTTATCCGGTCGAATTCGCGCTGGTCTGCGCCACGCACCACGATCTGCATCGGCAGGTAGAGGTGGGGGCGTTTCGCGAGGATTTGCTGTACCGCATACAGGAATACAGCCTGCGCATCCCGCCGCTCAGAGAGCGGGCGCAGCTGGAGGCCTTCATTTTGCAGCTATGGCGAGAGCTGGGCGGCGAGCGGCGCGACATTCGTCTGTTGCCGGAGGCGCTGGCGATGCTGGCGCGCTATCCGTGGCCCGGCAACGTGCGGCAACTGTTGAGCACGCTCAAGGTGCTGCTGGCGCTGGCGGACGATCATGCGGTGCTTACCCTGGACGATCTTCCTCAGTCCATCGCGGTGCTGGCGCCGCGGCAAGAGAACGCCGATACCGATCAGGGGGCGCTGCAGGCGGCGATCGACAGGTCGGGCGGCAATCTCAGCCGGGCGGCGAAGGCGCTCGGCGTTTCGCGCAGCACGCTGTACCGCAAGCTGGGAAGGCAGAAAACGGCGGCGGAATGAGGCGGCATGATTGCTCATCAATAACCGGCCCCTCGATGCGGGGCCGGTTCATGCTCTAGTCCCCCAGCCCCGGCGGGTTAATCTCGGAATGGGTAATCTTCTCGTCGCTCTCCGCCCAGCGATCCAGCACCTGCAGATAGCTGCCGTTGGCGATGGCGCTGTTGAGCGAAGCCTGCACCGCGTCCACCAGTCCGTTGCCTTTTTTCAGCGTGACGGCGATGTTGGCGGTCTTCGGCCAGCCGCCGGGCACGATGCCCACCAGCCGGGTTTTGCCGGTCAGCCGCGCCTGATAGGCGCCGGAAACGTTGGGCCCGAAGGTGGCGTCGGCGCGGCCGGACTGAATGGCCAGCGTGGAGGCGGCCTTGTCGGTGACGTACACCGGTTGCAGCGGCGCTAATCCCTTGGCGCGGTTCTCTTTGTCCCAGGCCAGCAGCACCGCTTCCTGATTGGTGCCGGAATCGACGATGATCTTTTTACCGGCGATATCCGGCGCGGTTTTGATCTGGGTGATTTTACTGTCGGATTTGACGTAGAAACCCAGCGTATCCTGCCGATAGGTGGCGAAATCGAATTTGGTCTTGCGTTCGTTGGTCACGGTGATGTTGTAAACCGCGGCGTCATATTTGCCGGAGGCCACCCCCAGCGGCCAGTCTTCCCACGAGGTGGGCACCAGCTTGAGTTTCAACCCCAAACCGTCGGCCACCAGGCGCGCGATGTCCGCCTCGCTGCCAATCACCGTTTTATTGTCGCGGGCGTACAGGCCGAACGGCGGGCCGCTGCCCAGCAGAGAAATGGCGACCGTCAGCGTGCCGGGTTCCACGAACCGGAAGCCGGCGGGGATTTTGGCCACGGCTTCGGCGCTTTTCGCCGTGTGGATAGGCGTTTCGTTGGCGACGAGATCCACGCCTGGTGCGGCGGCGGCGGAAAAACTCAGCAGCGCCGCAATCACTATCATCTTTTTGCTATATATCATTATGTTAATTACCTTCATTATTATGGGTGTCACACGGTCGTTGCACTATCTCTAAAGGCGGCAGATCTGTGAACGAACAAAATCAACTAACCAATCTTGGAAAAATCATGAGGCGCCTCTGGCGGCGCTGAATCGATCGAGGATGAACCATGTCGTCGCGTTTCGCTACGTTGGGCCGCATACCGCGCGGCGTGTGGGTATTGGGTGGCGTGAGCCTGCTGATGGACGTTTCCTCGGAGATGATCCATAGCCTGTTGCCGCTGTTTATGGCGACGACGCTCGGCGCCAGCGTGATCGTCATCGGGTTGATCGAAGGGCTGGCGGAGGCGACGGCGTTGATCGTCAAGGTGTTCTCCGGCGTGCTCAGCGATTATCTCGGCAAACGCAAAGGGTTGGCGCTGCTGGGTTACGGGCTGGGCGCCATCAGCAAACCGTTTTTCGCCATCGCGTCGTCGTCCGGCATGGTGATGAGCGCGCGCCTGCTGGATCGCGTGGGCAAAGGCATCCGCGGAGCGCCGCGCGATGCCCTGGTGGCCGACGTGACGCCGCCGGAGATCCGCGGCGCGGCTTTCGGGCTGCGCCAGTCGCTGGATACCGTCGGCGCCTTTTTAGGTCCGCTGCTGGCCGTCGGTCTGATGCTGCTGTGGCACAACGATTTTCGCGCCATCTTCTGGGTGGCGGCGATCCCGGCGGCGCTGGCGATTGCGCTGCTGTTTTTCGGTCTGAAAGAGCCGGCCGCCACGATAACCCACAAGCGCACCAACCCGATTACCCGCGCCAACCTGCGGCTGTTGGGGCGCAGCTATTGGTGGGTGGTGAGCATCGGCGCGATCTTTACGCTGGCGCGTTTCAGTGAAGCGTTCCTGGTCTTGAAGGCGCAGCAGGGCGGCACGCCGCTGGCGTTGATCCCGCTGGTGATGGTCGCCATGAATCTGGTCTACGCCTGTTCGGCCTATCCGTTCGGCAAATTGTCCGACCGCATGAGTCATGAAGGATTGCTGAAAGCCGGGCTGCTGGTGCTGATCGCCGCCGATCTGGTATTGGCGCTGAGCGATCATTGGGCGGGCGTGCTGTTTGGCGTGGCGCTGTGGGGCGTGCACATGGGCATGACGCAGGGGCTGTTGGCGGCGATGGTGGCGCACACCGCGCCGGCGCATCTGCGCGGCACCGCGTTCGGCATGTTCAATCTGATCAGCGGCGTGGCATTGCTGCTGGCGAGTCTCGGGGCCGGAACCCTGTGGGAGCTGTTCGGTTCCGCCTCCACCTTTTACGCCGGGGCGGTCATTTGCGTGGTGACGCTGGTCGGCATGAAACTGGCGCCGTTCGGCGCACGGCAGGGCGCTTAGCGGCCCTCGACAGATTGCGGCATCGCCTGCAGCAGCTCGGGCACCTGCTGGGACTCGACCGCCCGGCTGAACAGAAAACCCTGGCCGATATGGAAACCGGCTTCGCACAGCGTTTGGCGCTGCTGCTCGGTTTCCACGCCTTCGGCGATGATATCGATCGACAGCTTTTGACCGAGAATGCCGATGCTTTCCACGATCGCCAGGATCGCCGGTTCGGTGTTCATGCGTTGAATAAAGTCGCAGTCCAGCTTAATGCAGTCCAGCGGGTAGTCCATGATATGGCTGAACGAGGAGTGGCCGGTGCCGAAGTCGTCCAGCGCGATGCGGATGCCCATCTCTTTGAGCATTTGCAGCGCGCGCAGTACGTATTTCGAACCGTGCTTGTTGAACGCGTGTTCAGTCACTTCCAGTTCGATCAGGTGATGGGGAATGCGGAACTTCAGCAGGCGTTGCAGGAAGGTTTCGGCGTAGTTGTCGCGTAAAAACTCGATCGGCGACACATTCAGCGAGATAGGCCGCACCGCCACGCCGGCCGCGCGCCAGCGGGCGATATCGGCGAAGACTTTCAGCTGCATGGCTTCGCTGATCTTGGTTGCCAATTCGTAGTCGTTGAACGCCTCGCTTACCGTCGCCGGCAGCTGTACGCCGTTTTGCGGGCAGTGCCAGCGCAGCAGCGCTTCAAAGCCGACGATGCTGCCGTCGATCAGGCAAACCTTCGGTTGGTAGCTGGGGCGGATGCAGTTGTCGCGCACGATCTGGCGCGCGTAGTTGAGCTGGCTGGCGCGGGCGCGGGCTTTGTCCATCATCTTGCGATCGAACATGTAGACGCCGCCGCGGCCGCCGTCTTTCAGTTCATACAGCGCGGTATCGGCGCATTTCATCAGCTCCGAAGCGTCGCGAGCGTCTTTGGGATAAATGGCGCCGCCGATGCTCATGCCGCAATGCAGCGTCTTGCCGCCGTGGGTGATCGGCGTCTCCAACTGCAGCAGAAACTTGTTGGCGATGCGGAAAATATCCTGCTCGTTTTCGACGTCGCTGATCACCACGGCGAACTCGTCGCCGCCGAGGCGGGAGACGAACGAATGCGCATTCATGCAGGCGCTGAGCCTTTTACCCAAGACCCGCAGCAGATGGTCGCCCGCCGCGTGGCCCAGCGTGTCGTTCACCAGCTTGAAGTGGTCAAGATCCAGCAGCATCAGCCCAAGCGACTTTTTGCCGTGCAGGGCGCGCTTCATCTCTTGCTTCAGCTTTTTCTTGAATAAGCGTCGGTTGGGCAGGCCGGTCAATTCGTCATATTCGCTGGCGAGCAACAGGCGCTGTTCCATCACGCGTTGCGACGTCACGTCGCGCGAGACGCACAAAATCTCGGCCACGGCGCCGTGTTCGTCGCTGACCGGTGTGAGAATGTTGTCCCAGTGCTGTTTTTTACCCTGCGGCGTCACGCTCAATCCCGCGAAGCGCGCATTTTTTCCGGCTCTGACGCTGCGCAGCGCCTTGCTGCCGCGGCGACGGATCTCGGGGGACAGGAGCCCCAGCCAGGGCATGCCAAACTCTTTTTGCGCCGGATCAAGACCGAGCGCCAGGCTGCCGGAGCGATTCATGTGGCGCAGCGTGCCATCGTGATTGATGACTTTGATGCAATCGACGCTGGCGTCCAGCATGTCTTGCTGGATAGAGAGCGCCTGAACGTTTTGCTGGCGTTGCAGCATCTGCGGATGGATGTCGGTGGCGGTGAGATACCAGCTGGGCTCCTGCGCCATGCCGTCCTGACGGGCGTTAAACGCCAGCATGAACCACCGGTAGGCGCCGCTGCGCTCGCGCAGACGAGCTTCGCCGGCGAATGAGGAGAGGGCAACGATCGCCTGGCGCCATTGCGCGGCCAGGCGATCGCGATCGTCGGTGTGCAGGGCATCGAGCCAGTCTGCGGCGCTGTGCTCACCGGCGATGGCGCCGGTATAGTCGCGCCACTGCTTATTGAAGTAACCGCCAAGGCGGTTGCCGAAGCAAATCAGACCCGGCAAGTCGTCTACGATTTCGCTATAGAGATCAATCGGATTTTTGTTATTGCTCTGCTTGGGCAACAGGGTCATGCGGTATTTCCTCGGAAAATTACCCATATTCGTGCTCTATAGCAGAGCCTCTTTCAATATAGTCTTGCCAATGAAATTAGGAATAGCCAGCGGACGCGGCTAAAAACCGGCCTGGTAGCATGAAATAGATTACGCAAGAACGCATTAGGAATACTCCTGTTATTTATAAGCCCCTCTTATATTGCATCGAAAAATAAGTGCTCCGACCACAGAGGGCTATTGCCATAAAAATTAATCAATCTGATGTTTCTATTTGATGAAATATTCAGGTGTTTTCATGCTCTTCCATCGTCTGCACTGTCGCCGCTATGCGTATTCACTGATAAAAATCTCACTTATGGCGGCAATAGCCGTCATTTCATGCACTCTTCAGCGGTTATCGCAGCACCGTCGCTCGGCGCTTAGAGAAAAGTCATGATACAAATCAAGAAATGTTTTGTTTCATCTGTTGACACTTTGCTTACGTATAAGATAGCCTCGCGAATGAAAATCATTAGCAAAACTGGATGATGAAGCAAAATGCACCCACAGCCTGATCCTTACGCCCGGTCCCGATGGTCGGGTCATTCCGGCGCAACGGCGCCGGCAAGCGTACATTCGCCTCCTCTCCAGACGTCTGCGCCATAGGCGCCCGGCGCGATGGCATCCCTTTGTCTGTCTGCGCCCATTTGCATCTCTCAGCATGTCTGTTCGTGCGGCCCGCGCCGGGTCCGCATGTGTTATCCGTCGTTTCACGATCATAGGAGGTTTCAGCGCGGTTAAAACGTAAGTTTTCTTCTGGGTATAAATAAACATGGAGCGTAAAATGATACTTAATAAAAGATTGAAGTTAGCGTATTGCGTTTTTCTGGGTTGTTATGGCTTATCCATTCATTCTTCTCTTGCCGCTTATCAGGACCCCGGTCGATTGGGCGCGCCTGACAGTTGGAAAACCGCGGAGTTTAATCGCCAATGGGGGCTTGAGGCTATTTCCGCCGAATTCGCCTATGCCAGAGGCTATACCGGAAAAGGTATAACCATCGGCGTTATCGATAACGCCATTCTTTCCCATTCTGAATTCTCCGGTAAACTGACGCGCCTGGATAACGGCAGCTATAATTTCTCGTATGATAAACAAGATAATATGTCTTTCGGCGATCACGGCACGCACGTAGCCGGTATCGCTGCGGCTAAAAGAGATGGCGCAGGCATGCACGGCGTCGCTTTCGACGCGGATATTATCGGCACCAAATTGAATGATTACGGTAATCGCAACGGCCGTGAAGAGCTGATTCAGAGCGCGGCTCGCGTCATCAATAACAGCTGGGGGATCGCGCCGGATATCCGGCGAGACGCCAAAGGCGATATCATCTGGTTGCCGAACGGCAGGCCGGACTACGTGGCATTCGTAAAAAGCGAAGTGATCGCCGAGATGATGCGCAGCAAATCCAGCGTGGAATGGGGCAGCGAACAACCGGTGCCCACCGGCGGGCACAGCGCCATGTCGACGCTGCTACGAGCGGCCAGGCACGGCAAGCTGATCGTCTTCTCGGCAGGAAATTACAACAACTACAATATCCCGGAAGCGCAAAAGTCACTGCCTTACGCTTTCCCGGACGTACTGAATAATTACCTGATTGTGACCAACCTGAGTGACGAAAATCAGTTAAGCGTTTCCTCGACCAGCTGCGGACAAACGGCCAGCTACTGCGTTTCCGCGCCGGGTTCTGATATTTACAGCACCGTTGGCCGGCTGGAATCCAATACCGGTGGCGCCGTGAATCGCGAAGCTTATAATAAGGGCGAGCTGTCGGTTAATCCCGGCTACGGCAATAAATCCGGCACCTCAATGGCGGCGCCGCACGTTACCGGCGTTGCCGCCGTATTGATGCAACGTTTCCCTTATATGAGCGCCGATCAAATATCCGCAGTCATTAAAACCACCGCCACCGATTTGGGTGTTGCCGGTATTGATAATCTGTTCGGCTGGGGACGTGTCAATTTACGCGATGCGATCAACGGCCCGAAAATGTTTATTACCCAAGAGGATATCCCGCAGGAATATTATGTGCCGGGCTCCTACAGTGAAAAACAGTTCGTGGTGAATATCCCCGGCCTGGGAAATATCGTCGAACCCGGTACCTCTGTTGAGCGGCGCTGCACGTCGAGCGAATGCGACTTCGATTCGTGGAGTAACGACATCAGCGGGCACGGCGGCTTGACCAAAACGGGCGCCGGTACGCTGGCGCTGTTGGGTAATAACACCTATCGCGGTGATACCTGGGTGAAACAGGGCGTGTTGGCGATCGACGGTTCGGTGGCATCCAACGTCTATATCGAAAATAGCGGCACATTGTCCGGTGAGGGCACCGTAGGCGCCTTCAGAGCGGCTCGGAGCGGCAGCGTCGCGCCGGGCAACGGCATCGGCACGCTGCATGTGTTGCACGATGCCATTTTTGATCGCGGTTCGCAGTATAACGTGGAAGTGGCGGACAATGGCCGCAGCGATAAGATCGCCGCGCGGCGCGCTTTCCTCAACGGCGGCAGTGTGAATGTCAGCCTGGAGCGCAGCCAAAACCTGCTGTCGCAGAATGAGGCGCAGAGTCTGCTGGGCAACAAGTACACCATCCTGACCACGACGGACGGCGTTACCGGTAGATTCGAAAACGCCAACCCATCGTATCCGTTTGTTAAAGTCGCGCTGGATTATCAGGGCAATGACGTCGGTCTTGGCATCACGCGCACCGACGCCAGCTTTGACAGCCTGGCCAGCACTGAGAACGAGAAAGCGGTAGCTCGTGCGGTGGAGACGCTCAACGCGACGGAACCGGTCACGGAAACGGCCAAACGCAGCGTGGCGATCCCGGCGGCCGAAGAGGGCAACCTGCTGCAAAGCGATGGGGGCGAGGCGCAAGCCGTGAGCGAAGAGGCGAGCATCGTGGCGGGCCATCCGGTCTATGAAAGCTTCCTCGGCTTCACCTCGGCCAGAGAATTGCAACAGGCGACCCGTCAACTGTCCGGCCAGATCCACGCGGATATGGCTTCCGCCCAGATCAACGAAAGCCGTTATCTGCGCGATACCGCCNAGCGCTTGCGCCAGGCGGAAGGCCGCCGCACCGCTACCGACATTAAAGCGGATGACAACGGCGCCTGGGCGAAACTGCTGGGTAGCTGGGGGCATGCTTCCGGCAACGACAACGCCACCGGTTACCAGACCTCCACCTATGGCGTGCTGTTAGGTCTGGACAGCGAACTGTTTGACGACGGCCGGCTTGGCATGATGACCGGGTATACCCGCACTTCGCTGGATGGCGGTTATCAGTCAGATGCTCACAGCGACAACTACCATCTGGGGCTGTACGGCGACAAACGCTTCGGCGCGTTGGCGCTGCGAGCGGGCGGCACCTATACCTGGCATCGCATCGACACCTCGCGCTCGGTGAACTACGGCGCGCAGTCGGATCGCGAGAAGGCCAAGTATAACGCGCGCACCGGTCAGCTGTTCATCGAAAGCGGCTACGATTGGACGAGCGATGCGGTCAACCTTGAGCCGTTCGCCAACCTGGCGTATACCCATTACCGTAACGAGGAGATCAACGAGCAAGGCGGGGCAGCGGCGCTGCGCGGCGACAAACAAAGTCAGTCCGCCACCGCCTCGACGTTGGGGCTGCGCGCCGACACCGAGTGGCAAACCGACAGCGTGGCGATCGCGCTGCGCGGCGAGCTGGGTTGGCAGCATCAGTACGGCAAGCTGGAGCGTAAAACGCAGCTGATGTTCAAACGCACCGATGCGGCGTTCGACGTGAACAGCGTGCCTGTTTCTCGCGATGGCGCGATTCTGAAAGCGGGCGTCGATGTATCGATTAACAAAAACGCCGTCCTGTCCCTTGGCTACGGCGGGCAGCTGTCGTCCAACCACCAGGACAACAGCGTCAACGCCGGTCTGACCTGGCGCTTCTGATCGCGGTTGCATGCTTCGCTTTATTCAGCCCTCATCGTGACGATGGGGGCTTTTTTTTCGCGGCCAGCCGGCCTTCTGCGGCATGAGCGATACTTTCTCCGCGACCTTTTCCCCCGGCCGGTGTTCACCGCCGGGTTAATCAATCAGAGGAAAACAAACGCTGCTGCCAATAGCGCAATTGCGTCAGCGTGATCGGCGCAGCGGCGGCAATAGCCGCGCGATTTTCCAACGCAATCTCCCGCGCGCGTTGCAACGGCTCGGCGCTGAGGCCTTGCAAGTTTTGTTGCAGCGCCTGTTGCGTTTGCTCCAGCTCACCAACGCTAACGTGCGTCAGCTCATGATGCATCTGCAGCAAGAATTCGTCGTTTAACTGCCGCAGCTGTTCAGCGGTGAACGTCGGGGATTGCAGCGCGAACAGCAGGCCTTCGGCATGGGTGCAGCGGTGGAAGGCACATTGCACCACGTAGCCCACGTTGCGTTCCACGCGCAGCCGCTGAAAATAGCGCGGCGCGTAAAGCCGGGCCAGCACGCGCAGCGCCCAGCGGCCTTCGGCTTCATCGTTTTGCAGCGGGTAAAACTGCAGCAAGGCGTGTTCGGCGCCGCTTTCCGTCAGCGTGACAGGGGGATGTAAACGCGGCGGCGTTTGCGGCTCAGCCGTTATGGCGTAGGGGAAGTCATACAGCAAATGTGACAGCCGCCGTTTTAACTCGCCATCGCCGCCGACCAGGGTGGCATGCCAGTGTGGCGCCGTTGCCGTAGAGACGTTCAGCGCCGCCGGTAATTGGGCCAACAGGCGGCGAATGGCGATATCGTTTTGTTGTTTTAACTGTGCGTGGCGCAGGTTTCTCGCCGCCTCGTTGATGACGGCCGGCGGCTGCGCAGCCAGAGCCCGGTTCACGACGTTCAGGCCGTGGCAGATCAGCCCGTGGCTGCCCGCCAGCTGCAGCAGCCACACGCCCTGGTGGCGTTCGACGCTTAAATGTCCCTCCCGATGCGCCAGCTCCGCCGCGCCAGGGCGCAGCGCCGCCTGCAAGCCACAGGCCTGTTCTTCGCTGAGTGCGCCATGTGACGATGGGCGCAGCAACAGCACCGGCTGCGCCTCGCCGGAACGCAGATGCTGCAGCGGCGCCTGGCCGGGCGGCAAGGGCGGGATCGGCAGCGCCGCCGAAGCGGAGAAAAAGCGGAAAGGTTCCACTGTAGGCGCCAGCGCGGCGCCGGCGAAGGGGCCAAGGGTCAGCGGCAGCCCTTGGATTTCGCGCGTTTCACCGCCCCCCTCGGGCTGCACGGCCAGGCGGCGGCGCGGCGCCGCCATCAGCATAGCGAGTTGCCGCGTCCAGTCGTCATGCTGTTCCGTCGGCGGCAGCCCAAACGCTCTGGCCCGCAGCTGATCGAGCGGCGCCAGACGGTGAAAATCGCGGTTCGCCAGTTGCCCGAAATGCTCGAGCTGGCCTGGTGTCAGCGCGTTCAACGCCTGCAGCCATGCCAGCAAGGCGCTTTCGATATGGGCGGCCTCAGACGCCGAGCCGTGATTGACGGTGAAAATAAAACTCAACAGGGCGCTGTTTTCGCCGCAGCGGGCATAATCCAGCCGAACGGCGTCGCCCCACGCGTGCGCGCGCAGCCGTGCCAGCAGCCCGCCAGGGGCGTCGTCCAGCAATAAACGCTCAAGCCGCCGCAGCCAGCCGCGTGAACGGCAGTGCGGCAGGGCAAACACCAGCCGCAGCTGCGGCGCGCCGGGAAGAGACAGCGTGTAATCTTGCCCGGCGGCCAGCGGCGGCAATGTCTCGGGCGGCGCGGCGCTGCCCGACGGCAAGCCGCCACCGTAGCGCTGTGCCAGCGCATGCAGCTGCTCAAGCGATTGTGGGCCTTGCAGCCACAGCGTCATGTTCGGTGCGCGGTAATAATGGTGGTGAAACTGCCGCAACGCCTGCTGCAACGCGGAAATATCGCTGCCGAAAGCGGCGCGGCTGCCGATATGAAAGCGATGCAGCGCGTCAAATCCGCTGAACATCTGCCGCTGCGCCGCTTCGCAGCGGGTTTCAACATCGGCGCGCAGCAGGCGGTATTCGGCGTCGATGACCTCGATCTCCTGGGCGATCGCCTCAGTCGCCAGCTGCGGAGCGGCGAGCATATCGCTCAGCCGCGCCAACCCATCCGCCAGATGGGCGGCGCCCACCTCAAAGAAAAACGCGGTTTGCGTGGCCTGGGTGGTGGCGTTTAACCGGCCACCGGCCGTCTGGGTCCAGCACATCAGCCCATCTTGCGCGCTGAAGTTCGCGCTGCCGCGAAACAGCATATGCTCCAGCAGATGCGCCAGGCCGGGCCAGGCGGCAGGCGCCTGAAAGCTGCCCGCTTCGATGCGCACCAGCGCGGCGGCGGCGTCGGCGGCAGGATCGCTTATCGCTTTGACGGCCAAACCGTTATCGAGCTGCCACGAAGCGGCGGCGGGCGCCATCGTCAACCCTTGAAGATCAGACGGGAGTTGGTCTGATTGCGAAAACGCAGCTGATCGATACCGATCTGCGAACGGTTCGCCGCTTCCCGCGCCGCCAGGATGGTGCCGTGATGCGGCGATTTGCCGCACACCGGGTCGGCGTTGTCGGCGTTGCCGGTCAGCATGAACGCCTGGCAGCGGCAGCCGCCGTAGTCTTGCTCTTTCTCCGAACAGGAACGGCAGGGCTCCGGCATCCAGTCATAGCCGCGATAGCGGTTAAAGCCGAAGGAGTGGTACCAGATATGCTGCAGATCGTGCTCCAGCACCGACGGAAACTTAATCGGTAACTGACGGGCGCTGTGGCAGGGTAACGCCATGCCTTCCGGCGTCACGCTCATGAAGATGGCGCCCCAACCGCCCATGCAGCCTTTAGGCCGCTCCTCGTAGTAATCCGGCGTGACGAACAGCAGGTTAGCCAGTTTGCCGTCGGCGGCCATGCGCTCGCGATAGCGTTTCACCACGGCTTCTGCCTCGGCGATCTGTTCGCGGGTCGGCAGCAGGCCTTCACGGTTCAGGTGCGCCCAGCCGTAGAACTGGCAGGTCGCCAGCTCGACGTCGTCGGCATCCAGCTGGATCGCCAGTTCGATGATGCGGTCGATCTGGCCGATATTATGGCGATGCAACACGAAGTTGAGCACCATCGGATAGCCGAGCGCCTTGACCGCCTTGGCCATCGCCAGCTTCTGCTGAAATGCCTTGGCGGAGCCCGCCAGCGCGGCGTTCAGCGTTTCGTCGCTGGCCTGAAAACTGATCTGAATATGATCCAGCCCGGCGTCGGCGAAGGTTTGCAGCTTTTTCTCGGTCAGGCCGATGCCGGAGGTGATCAGGTTGGTGTAAAACCCGAGATCGCGGGCGGCGGCGATCAGCTCGGGCAGGTCTTTACGCACCAGCGGCTCGCCGCCGGAGAAGCCGAGCTGCACGCTGCCCATCGCCCGCGCCTGGCGGAACACCTCTATCCACTGTGCGGTAGTCAGCTCTTTTTCCTGCGCGGCAAAATCGAGCGGGTTGGAGCAGTACGGACACTGCAGCGGGCAGCGGTAGGTCAGCTCCGCCAGCAGCCAGAGCGGCGGATTCACCGCCGGCGCACGTGGTTCAGTCACGGAAGGTCACCCATTTTTGTTCGTAGGCGCGCTGGAAAAATTCCAGCACGTCGTCCGCCAACCCTTCGGCGCCGGGGAAGCGGGCGTTCAACTGGGCGATGATGCCGTTCAGCGTAGTGTGGCCGTCGACCAGTTGCAAAATGGCGGCGGCGCTGTCGTTCAGCTTGGCCATGCCTTCCGGATAGAGGATCACATGGCTGTTTTGCACCTGCTCCCATTGCAGGCGGTAACCGCGGCGGAAGACGGGAGTGTGTTCAGGGTTCAGCGTCATTACACCAGCCTCTGGTTGTGCCATACCCGCGCGGCGGTCACGCTGTGGTAAGGCGGGCGGTTCAGGGTGTAGGCCATGCTCATGGCGTCCAGCATGCTCCACAGAATGTCCAGCTTGAACTGCAGGATCTCCAGCATGCGCTGCTGCTTTTCAACGGTATCGCAATAGTCCAGCGCCAGCGCCAGGCCGTGTTCCACGTCGCGGTTGGCCTGGCCGAGGCGGCTGCGGAAATAGTCGTAACCGGCGGCGTCGATCCACGGGTAGTGTTGCGGCCAGCTGTCGAGACGCGACTGGTGGATTTGCGGCGCGAACAGTTCGGTCAGCGAGCTGCAGGCTGCTTCCTGCCAGCAGGCGCGGCGCGCGAAGTTGACGTAGGCGTCCACCGCGAAGCGCACGCCCGGCAGCACCAACTGCTCGGATAGCAGGGCGTCGCGCTGCAGTCCGACGGCCTCGCCGAGGCGCAGCCAGGCCTCGATGCCGCCTTCGCTGCCGCCGTAGCCGTCGTGATCCAGAATGCGCTGCACCCACTTGCGACGGGTGTCAGGCTGCGGGCAGTTGGCCATGATCGCCGCATCCTTGATCGGAATGCTGGTCTGGTAGTAGAACCGGTTGGCCACCCAGCCCTGGATCTGCTCACGCGTCGCTTCGCCGTTGTGCATCGCGATGTGATACGGGTGGTGGATGTGGTAATAAGCGCCTTTGGCGCGCAGCGCCGCTTCAAATGCCTGCGGCGTCAGGGGACGTGGTTGCGTCATGGCGATTCCCTACAGTTCGATATTCATGCCGTCCCAGCTCACTTCGATGCCGGCGGCGGTCAGGCTCTGCCGTTCCGCGGAGTCTTCATTGAGGATCGGGTTGGTATTGTTGATGTGGATCAGGATCTTGCGTTTGGCGGGCAAGGTGCAGAGCAGGGCCGCCAGCCCATGCTCTTCCGCCAGCGCCAGGTGCCCCATGTCTTTGCCGGTATTGCGTCCCACGCCGGCGTTGGCCAGCTCGTTGTCGCGCCACAGCGTGCCGTCGATCAGCAGGCAATCCGCCCGGCGCAGCCAGGGCATCAGCGCCTCGTCCGGCTCACCCAGGCCCGGTGCGTACAGCAGACCGGCCCCGCGCGCGGTATCTTCGATAAACAGCGCCACGTTGTGGCCCGGCAGCGGGCGATCGCGGTACGGCGAATAGGGGGGCGCGTTGCTGAGCAGCGGAATGGCGGTAAAGCGCACGTTTGGGCAGACCGCCGTGCGGAACGGTTCGCCGGGCGTCACCGGGTGGTGAATCAACCCGCCGTTCCAATGGGAGAGCATGGGAAACACCGGGAAGCCGGTGCTGAGATCGTCATGCACTTCAGGGGTGCACCAGACGTGGTGTGGGCAGCCCTCACGCAAATTGAGCAAACCCGCGCTGTGATCGATCTGGCTGTCGGTCAGCACGATCGCGCCGATGCCGGTGCCGCGCAGCACGTCGGGATTGTTCAATTCGGGCGAAGCCAGCAGCTGATGGCAAATATCCGGTGAAACGTTGCACAGCACCCAGTTTTTACCGTCGTCGCTGACGGCGATGGAAGACTGCGTGCGGCGCGTAGCGTTGATGCTGTGGTCGCGAACGCCCCGGCAGTTGTCGCAGTTGCAATTCCACTGGGGAAAGCCGCCGCCCGCCGCCGAGCCGAGAACTTTTATCTGCATGTCTGAACCAGAAAAAGAGGGAAAGAAATGCCCGCGCGAAAGGCGGGCAGACAGGCGATTAACGGTTGGAAATGTACAGCGTCACTTCCAGCCCCAGACGCAGGTCAACAAACTCAGGTTTAGTCCAGGTAGTCATAGCGGTGCTCCTTTACATGCATCGTGATAGTTCGAGCCCAATGAGAAATTTTCGCATTAGGCCGGCCCAATGTTGGCGAAATGTGACGAAGATCGCAACCTTTAAAGCGTAACCGGGTTATTCACCCCAGGTGGCGGCGAGCGCGTTCAGCCAGTTGCGCCAGGTCAGCTTCTCCAGCAGCCGGTTATCGAACCCGGCCTGCGCCAGCGCTTGCGTCAGGCGCGGTAGGCCTGCGGCGTCCTCCAACGGTTGCGGTACGTTGACTCCGTCAAAATCAGAGCCAAATCCCACGCGATCTTCACCAAGTTTAGCGATCAAATACTCAACGTGTTTAACAATTTCTGTTAAGCCGGTCGTTGCACTGTCACGTTTACCGTCCGCCCGCAGGAAGGCGGTGCCGAAATTGACGCCGACCATCCCGCCGCTCTGGGCGATGGCGTCCAGCTGCGCGTCGGTGAGGTTGCGCGGCTGCGGGCAGAGGGCGTGGGCGTTGGAGTGGGTGGCGACCAGCGGCGCACGGCTCAGCGCGGCGGTTTGCCAGAAGGCT
Organism: Serratia sp. 506_PEND; assembly: GCF_001076875.1. NCBI lineage: Bacteria > Pseudomonadati > Pseudomonadota > Gammaproteobacteria > Enterobacterales > Yersiniaceae > Serratia > Serratia sp. 506_PEND. The sequence goes on along the minus strand of NZ_JVEL01000510.1, from coordinate 9,853 downwards.
TTCTCGTTCATGTGCGAAACGTCGATCATGATGCGTCGCTGGTTGCAGGCGCGGATCAGCGCCTCGCCGGCCGGCGTCAGGCCGGGGCCGGTATCGGGTGAGCCGGGGAACGGCCCGCTGACGCCGGTGCCGAAGGCGTTAGGCAGATTCCAGAATGGCCCGATGCTGCGCACGCCCAGCCGGTAGAAGGCCTCCAACTGCGTCAGCTCCGCATCGATCATGCCGGCACCTTCGATATGCAGCACCGCGGCGATTTGCCGGTTGAGGCGGCACTGCTCTATCTCGGCGGCGGTGCGGCAGATGCGCAGCCGCCCCTGAGAAGCCTGCTCCAGCTGCTGCAGGATGCCGATTTGCCGTTCGGCGATCGCCAGCGGATCGAAGGCGGCCTGCGCCTCGTCCTGCGTTTGATTACGCATCTGGGCGATATAGCCGACCGGAGGAATAAATACCGCGAACAGCCCACCGCAGAATCCGCCGCGCTGCATGCGGGAGAAATCGAGGTGGCCCGGCGTGACGCGCGAATAAAAGGCGGTGACCGGATCGTCATCGTGCTGTAGCCACAGGTTGAGCAGCAGGTCGTTATGGCCGTCGAACACCGGCCAGAGAGGGGGAAGCGTCATGAGCGTTTCACTGTGTCAGGCATCGTGAACGCTATGTTCTCCCATAGAGCGAGGGGGAACAACCCTCGCTCCATGGGGATTTTAAAGCCTAATCGACAGCTCGACGTCATCCGCGAACGGCGTGGAGAGATAGCCCGTCGCCGGATCGCGCACCCGCGCCAGGTAATCCGGGCTGTCATCGGCGTTGTCCGCGACGATCAGCGCACCGGGCCGCAGACGGCTCTCAAGCAGGTCGAGAATATCGGGATAAAGTCCCTTGGCGCCGTCGAGCAGCAGCAGGTCGACCGTGGCCGGCAGATCGCCGCGCAGCGTTTCCAGGGCGTCGCCGACGCGGATCTCCACCAGGTCGATGACGCCGCCTTCGGTCAGGTTGTCGCGCGCCCGCGCCGCTTTGCTCGGTTCAAACTCGCAGGTAATCAATCGGCCGCCGCCGTTATCGCGCAGTGCGGCGGCCAGGTGCAGGGTCGAAATACCGAACGACGTGCCGAATTCGACGATATTTTGCGCCCGGCAACCCCGCGCCAACATGTAGAGCAAGGCACCGGTCGCCGGCGACACGGCCAGCGGGAAATCCTTCAGGCGGTGGTAGAGTTCGCGGTACTCGGTTTTGCTCTGCATCAGCCGGCTTTGCTCTGCGTCCGGCACGTCGCGGAACAGGGCGGCAAGCGCCGGCGACCGGCGGGATGCCTGTTGGAACAGGCGGTTTAGCAGCGGCGCTAAGGGGGCAGTGGTCAGGGTACTCATGGCAAATTTCCTGTCGTAAATGAAGCGCGTTAGCGCATGCCGTTATAATATGACGAACTATTCGCATTCCTCTATTCGCATTGGCCGCCCGCTATGACTGAACGCCGCAGTAAGCAAATTTCCTCGAGAAAACAACCGCAACAGGCGCGCTCCGCCGAACTGGTGTCCGCTATTCTGACCGCCGCTATTCAGGTTTTGGCGCAGGAGGGGGCGGCGCGTTTCACCACCGCCAGGGTGGCCGAGCGTGCCGGCGTCAGCGTCGGGTCGCTTTATCAGTATTTCCCCAATAAGGCGGCGATCCTGTTTCGTTTGCAGAGCGACGAATGGCGGCAGACCACGGATATGCTGGGCCGTATTTTGGCCGACCGCGAGAAAATGCCGTTCGCGCGCTTGCGATTGTTGGTGCAGGCGTTTATCCGTTCGGAATGTGAAGAGGCGCAGATGCGCGTAGCGTTGAATGATGCGGCGCCGCTTTACCGCGATGCGCCGGAGGCACAGGCGGTAAAGGCAGCCGGCAAGGATATCGTGCAGGTTTTCATGTGCGAAGCGTTGCCTGATGTTCCGCAGGTCACTCGCCGGTTGGCGGGCGATCTGATCGTCGGCACGTTGGGGGCGGCGGGCAAGCAATTCTCCGAAACGCCGCGAACTGATCCCGAGATCGCGGCTTATGCCGATGCGATGGCGGACATGTTCTGCGCTTATCTGGCCGATTTAAACGGGCATCAGAGGCCGTAAACGCTTTTTAGGTGACATTGTCACTCGCCGGGGGCTGCGCCTGCCGACGACAAACCGACAGCACCAACTGCCGCAGCCAGCGGTGATCCGCCTCGGCGTCCAGGCGCGGATGCCACATCTGCGAGACGGTGATGGGCGGCGTTTTTACCGGCAGCTCGAAGACGCGCAGCGGGCCATCGGCAGGTTGAGCCTGCAGGAAAGAGGCGGGAAGCAACGCCAACAGGTTCGAGGCCTGCGCCACCGCCAGCGCGGCGGGAAAGCTCGGCACCACGGCGGCGATATGGCGTGCCAGCCCCAGCTCCGCCAGCGCGGCGTCTACCGGCCCGAGGATGCGCCCGCTGCGCGAGGCCACCACGTGGCCGCAGGCGGCGTAGTCGGCGACGTCAATCTCCGGCTGTTGCGCCAGCGGGTGTGCGGTTCTCATCACGCCAACGAAGCGATCGCGGAACAGCGCCTGCAGGCGGATTTCCGGGCCCATGTCACCCAACACGCCGACCTCCAGATCGACCAGACCTTCACGCAGGGGGCGGTCGCTTTTCTCCGACTTGGGCGCAAAGCGCAACCGCACCCGCGGCGCCTGTTCGGCGGCGGCGGCGATCAGCGCCGGGCCGAAGGCCTCAACGAAGCCGTCATTGGCGCGCAGCGTGAAGGTACGATCCAGCGCGGCGGGATCCAATGCTCCCTGCGCCGGACGCAACACAGCGCGGGCTTCGAACGTCGCGTGCCGCGCCCGCTCGCGCAGCGTTTCGGCATAGGGCGTCAGCACCATATGACGGCCGGCGCGCACCAGCAGGGGATCGCCGGTGGCCGCGCGCAGTCGGCTGAGGGTACGGCTCATCGCCGAGGGGCTTAAACCGAGACGCCGCGCCGCGCCGGCAACGCTGCCCGCCGTCAGCAGCGCGTCGAGCGCGATCAGCAGGTTGAAATCAGGGTCTGTCATGCGTGCGCATCCTGTCGTGCTGAATAGGGGGAAGGCGTTCGATGCAGTTTGTGCGTACGAATGCTGCATCAGTCGCCATGCATTATGCCTGAGCCTGTTTTCGGGGGGCCATGACTTACCGCTAAAAAACCGGAGGGGGACTGGCCCGTTTGCCGTCTGAACATGGCGATAAACGCGGAAGGATCGTGATACCCCAGGGTAGAGGCGACATATTTGACGGCTCTCCCTTCCTGCAACAGCGTCATCGCCATGAGGGTTTTGCTTCTCAGCTTCCATTCATTGAAAGAGATGCCGGTGGCGGCGAGAAATCGCCGCGAGAGCGTACGCTCGCTCAAGCCCAGCATGCCCGACCATTGCGCCAACGTGTTGAAATCGTGCGGCGCGGCGCTCATCTTTTCGGTCATGATCTTGATCACGTCGTCGCTGCCGAGCGGCAGGTAGCTGTCAAAACGCTCCGACAGCGCCAGCTGCTCAAGCAATGCGGTAACCAACGTCTGGTCCTGAGGCGTGTGCGGATAGCCAATGCGCCTTTCTGAAAAATCGGCCAGCACCGCTTTGACGATCTTATTCAGCCGCAGGGTTTGCGGTTTGCTCGGTAAGGATTGGCATAGCGGGGGGCTGACATGAAGAATGACATAGTCAATTGCACTCTTTGCTACGGATTCATGTTCGGTATTAACGGGGAGCCAAATGGCATATTCCGGTGTGGATAAATAAATATTGTCCTCAATATTTATTTCCGCCAACCCTTTCATGGAATACATCAGTTTGCCCCATGGCAACGCCTGTAAAGGGAATTGCGTTCCTGCCGGCCAGGATTTATTTCTGAACCAAATCGATATTGGGATTTCCCCGGTCAATTCTGACGGTTTCATGACGCCTTCCTGTCCGTTCATGGCTGCGTCTTCCTATTATAACAATAAGTTGTCTGATAATCGGCATTTCTATTCTATGGGGAAAGCTTACTCTGGGCAGGTCATTCCCCTGGATAAAGGTAACAATATGTACGGTAAAATCATTGATCTTTCGGTGCCGCTGATGAGCGGGATCGCTTCCGATCCGGAGCGGTTTCTGCCGGAAATCGAGTATGTTGACAACAAGCGCGGAGCGTTGCAACTGGCGGAATCATTTCCCGGCCTGGATCCCCTGGCGCTGCCGCGTCAGGAGGGCTGGGCGGTGGAATTTGTCCGCATGAGCACCCATGCGGGGACGCATATGGACGCCCCTTATCACTACCATTCGCATATGGACGACGGTTCGGCGTCAAAAACCATTGATGAAATACCGTTGGAATGGTGTATCGGCCCTGGCGTCAAATTGGATTTTCGCCATTTTCCAGACGGTTATGTGGTCACTGCACATGATATTGAGCGTGAATTAGCGAGGATTGATCATCCGCTCGCCGTCGGCGATATTGTTCTGGTCAATACGGCGGCCGGTGGGCGCTACGGCAGTGAAGATTTTATTCATCGCGGTTGCGGCATGGGCCGTGAGGCGACGCTGTATCTTACTGAACGCGGCGTCAGAGTGGTTGGCACCGATGCCTGGAGCTGGGATGCGCCATTCAGCCATACGCGCACCAAATTTGAACAAAGCGGCGATATTTCGCTTATTTGGGAAGGGCACTATGCCGGCAGTAAATATCCTTATTGCCAGATTGAAAAACTGTGCAATCTTGAATTGCTGCCCCCCTGCGGATTCAACGTGATCAGTCTGCCGGTCAAAGTTTATAAGGCATCCGCCGGCTGGGCTCGGCCGGTTGCAATTATCGATGAACGCGCGGGGGAATAAACGATGGCCAGAATAAAACTGCCGGCAGTGAGTGAATTAACGGCTGAGCAACAGCAACAATATGCTCGTTTTCCCGCCAATCTTACGCTGGGTCTATTGAAAACCAGCCGTTCGGCGCAGGGATATCTGTCGCTGGGCGCTTCTTTTCCGGCCGGGCGACTGTGTGATAAAGATCGGGAAATGATCATATTAAGGGTTGGCGCGTTAAGCCACAGCGCTTATGAGCGTATGCAACACTATCCGTTGGCGATCCTTGCGGGGTGGCGCGATGACGACATCGAGAAAATAGAGCAGGGTGTGGGCATCGACGCCAGAGGGGCGGCCATCTTGCATTTTGTCGATGAATGCGTGCAGCAGGTGAAGGTTTCTGCCGACACGTTTAACGCGGTCAGGCGCTATTATGATGAGGTTCAACTGGCTGAACTGTCATTAATTATTGGGCACTACATGATGACGGCGCGCTTTTTGGAAACGCTGGAAATCGATCTGGACCTACAAGCGACATCCTGGGAAAACATGTCAACGGATTGAGTACGCGCTGAGCGCGATAAAAAAGCCGATAACCTGGGGCTATCGGCTTTTAATGCGCAGTGGCGGAGGGTTACGCCGGCAACTGCTGCGCGGTTTTCTCGACCAACGCCAGCAACAGCTTGATGTCTTCCAGCGTCACGATCGGGTTCAGCAGCGTCATCTTCAGGCAGGTTACGCCATCGAACTCGGTTACGCCGACGTTGGCGCGGCCCGATTCCAGCAAGGCGTCACCGATACGCTGGTTGAACAGCGCGACGGCCGCGTCGCCATTCGCCGCCAGCTGCGCCGGACGGTAGCGGAACAGCACGCTGGCCAGCTGCGGCTGCATCACCAGTTCCAGTGCTTCCTGATCGGCGATGTAACGCGCCACCTGTTGCGCCAGCGTGACGCCATGATCGATGATCTCGGCGTATTGCTTCTGCCCCAGCGCTTCCAGCCCCATCCACAGCTTCAACGCATCGAAGCGGCGGGTGGTCTGCAGCGATTTGGACACCAGGTTCGGCACGCCTTGCGCTTCGTCGAACTCGGAGTTCAGGTAGGCCGCCTGATAACGCATCAGCTCGTAGTGGCGCTCGTCTTTCAGCAGGAAGGCGCCGCAGCTGATGGTCTGGAAGAACTGCTTATGGAAGTCCAGGGTGATGGAGTCCACCAGCTCCAGGCCGTCCAGGTAGTCGCGGTACTGCTCGGAAAGCAGCAGCGCGCCGCCCCAGGCCGCATCCACGTGCACCCAAATCTGCTGCTCCGCCGCCAGCCGTGCGATATCGCGCAACGGGTCGATCGCGCCGGCGTCGGTGGTGCCGGCGGTGGCGACGATCGCCATCACCTGCTCGCCGTTGGCCTTGGCCTGCGCCAGTTTTTCCGCCAGATCGTTCACGTCCATGCGGGCGAAGCGATCGGTTTTCACCAGGGTGACGGACTGATAGCCGAGGCCCATCAGCGCCATGTTCTTCTGCACCGAGAAGTGGGCGTTTTCAGAACAGAATACTTTCAGCTTGCGCAGATCGCCCACCAGACCGTCCTGCTGCACGGAGTGGCCCTGACGCGCGAAGAACGCATCGCGCGCCAGCATCAGCCCCATCAGGTTGCTCTGGGTGCCGCCGCTGGTGAATACCCCGGCGTCGCCGGACGGGTAACCGACCTGGGCGCGCAGCCACTCAATCAATTTCATTTCGATCAGCGTGGCCGACGGGCTCTGATCCCAGGAGTCCATGCTTTGGTTGGTGGCGTTGATCAGCACTTCGGCGGCCTGACTAATCACCAGGCTCGGGCAGTGCAGGTGCGCCACGCATTGCGGGTGGTGCACCGACAGACTGTCTTTCAAAAAATACTCGATGGCGCGCTCGATCGCCGCCTGGTTGCCCAGGCCTTGCGGGGTGAAGTCGAGCTTGATGCGCTCGCGCAGTTCGGCAACGCTTTTGCCCTGATACATCTCGGGCTGTTGCAGCCACTGCACGACGGCTTCACTGCTCTGCGCGATCGCCTGGCGGTAAGCCTCGGCGCTGTGCGCCGAGGAAGCCAGAATCGGGTTTAACTTGGACATCGCGGTCATTCGCTCCAATCAGACTGGCTTGACGCCGGCGGCCAGCAGCGCCTGCTCAAATTTATCCAGGAAAATACCCAGCTCATCATTGGTGATCAGCAGGGAAGGCAGCAGGCGCAGCACGCAGCCGTTGCGCCCGCCGCGCTCCAGGATCAGACCGGATTCGAAGCATTTCTTCTGCAGCAGCGCGGACAGCTCGCCATCGGCCGGGTAGCAGCCCATATGATCCTGCGCTTCGTTCGGCTTGACGATCTCGATGCCGATCATCAGGCCCAGGCCGCGGACGTGACCGATCACCGGATAACGTTTCTGCAGCTCGGCCAGCTTGCCTTTCAGCCACTCGCCCTGAGCGGCCACTTTGTCGGCGACCTTATGCTCTTTCAGGTACTGCAGGGTGGTCAGGCCGGTGGCCATCGCCAGCTGGTTGCCGCGGAAGGTGCCGGTGTGGTGGCCCGGTTCCCAGGCGTCGAACTCTTTTTTGATGCCCAGCACCGCGAGCGGCAAGCCGCCGCCGACCGCTTTCGACATCACGATGATGTCTGGCTCGATGCCCGCGTGTTCGAAGGCGAACAGCTTGCCCGTACGGGCGAAACCGGCCTGAACTTCGTCGATGATCAGCAGAATGCCGTGTTCCTGGGTCACTTTGCGGATGCGCTGCAGCCACTCGGCCGGCGCCGGGTTAACCCCGCCTTCGCCCTGAACGGCTTCCAGGATCACCGCAGCCGGTTTACGCACGCCGCTTTCCACGTCGTTGATCAGGTTGTCGAAGTAGTAGGTCAGCGCCTTGACGCCGGCTTCACCGCCGATGCCCAGCGGGCAGCGGTATTCATGCGGGTAAGGCATGAACTGCACTTCCGGCATCATGCCGTTGATCGCCGCCTTCGGCGACAGGTTGCCGGTGACCGACAGCGCGCCGTGGGTCATGCCGTGATAACCGCCGGAGAAGCTGATCACGCCGGAACGGCCGGTGTGCTTTTTCGCCAGCTTCAGCGCGGCTTCCACCGCATCGGCGCCGGACGGACCGCAGAACTGCAGGCAATACTCTTTGCCTTCGCCAGGCAACAGAGAGAGCAGGTAATCGGAGAAACGATCTTTCAACGGGGTCGTGAGATCGAGAGTATGTAACGGCAAGCCGCTGGTAATGACATTTTGGATGCTTTGCAGGACGTCGGGGTGATTATGTCCAAGAGCCAACGTTCCCGCCCCGGCCAGGCAATCAAGATATTGATTATTCTCAACATCAGTGATCCAAACGCCCTGGGCTTTCGCAATTGCCAACGGCAGTTTGCGCGGATAACTCCTAACATTCGACTCAAATTCGGCTTGACGCGCCAAATAGGTTTCATTGTTTCCGTTTAATGAGTTTGCAACTAAAGTATCAATACGGACTTTATCCGTCATCATATCTCTCCTACAACCGAAGGTCTCAACACGCAACGATTGAATTAATGAATTAGAAAAGTAACTGCCTTGTGAAAAGCGCGACCAATATATGGCTTTTTCGCCTGGGACTCAATAGCCGATTTTGTTTTGAATTGTTTAGTTTTTTCTTAGGCTCATCAATATGTTGTTGATTTGTTGACCGTTGGTTTTGCCGGCAGAAAACAACATTTCCTTAACATTGCGTAAAAATCCCTTTCTGCTTTCCTTTGGCTGCTTCTTTAATGCATTTATTATTAAGGTGAATTTCCGATTAATAACATAAATAGAAAATAGCGGCTTATTTTCATCTATTCACCACCTTAAGTCCTATAGCGGTTATATACACAAAATTTGTGATGAATATAAGTCATCGAGCGTTAAAAGCGCGGTATCTAGAGTGGTGATTTCTTGCAGATTTTACGTAGCGCGATCGAAAAAGCGGAATTTTTGTGCGGCGCCGGCGAGTCGGCCGGCGCCGTGGTCATTAACGTTGCCGTAACCAGACGTGATAGCGGCGCAGAGTGCGGCGGGTGCGCCATCTATCGATGAGCAGCGACCACAGTGGGGAGTAACGCACGTTGCGCGTCCGATCGCGGCTCAGGGCGTGCATGCGGCGCTTGATCAGCGCCATGCGGGCGAGCAGCGTCAGCGTTTTGTCGCGCCATTTTACCGGAGCGGGCAGTGCATGAGGGGCTTCGCCGGTTTGCCAGCGGTGCGGCAGATCGGGAATTTCCGCCATGGCGGTGGCGATGCCGACTACCGCGACGCCGCTGTTCAGCACCTGTTGCGCCACCGTCGGGCGGGTGATGCCGCCGGTGGTCATCACCGGCATGCGGGCTACTGCGGCGAGATCGCGGGCGAAGGTCAGAAAATAGGCTTCGCGCGCCAGGGTGCTGTCGTCCGCCGCTTCCCCCTGCATCGCTGGGCTTTCATAACTCCCGCCCGACAACTCCACCAGATCGACCGGCAGTTCGTTGAGCATCAACAATACCTGTCGGGCCTCGTCCGGCGAAAAGCCGCCGCGCTGAAAATCGGCGGAGTTCAGTTTGACCGCCACGCAAAAGCCTGGCGAGACACGCTGGCGCACCGCGCTCACCACCTCCAGCAGCAGGCGGGCGCGATTCGCCAGCTCGCCCCCCCAACGATCGCTGCGCTGGTTGGACAACGGCGACAAGAACTGGGAGATGAGGTAGCCGTGCGCCGCATGGATCTGCACGCCGGTAAACCCGGCCTGTTCGGCGGCGTGCGCGCTGGCGGCGAAGCGGGCGATCACCTCGGCAATCTGCGCTTCGCTCATGGCCTGCGGCGGGGCAAACTGCTTGCTGTACTTGCCCATCGCCATTGGGATGGCGGAGGGCGCCCAGGCGTTGCCGCCCATGTTGGCCATCACCTGACGGCCCGGGTGGCTGAGCTGCATCCATACCTGCGCGCCTGCCTGGCGCGCGGCCTTGGCCCAGGTTTCAAACGGGGCGAGCGGCGTATCCTGTTCCAGCACCACGCCGCCGGGGCCGGTCATGGCGCGGCCGTCGA
>NZ_JVEL01000509.1:0-19906 GCF_001076875.1 Serratia sp. 506_PEND | reverse complement strand
AAGCTAGCGCGTCTACCAATTCCGCCACCTTCGCGTACCAGAAACATTACCGGAGTAACGTTACCACGGAGGCGAATTCTAGAGATTTTGGCGGGCACGTCAACAGTTATTTCCCCGCTTTGCGGGCGTTTGCTGGAAAAACAGCCATATCGCCGCTTTTCTGCTGGTCAAACAGCCAAATCAGCCAATCAATCAACACCCTGACCCGTGGCGCCAGGAAACGGCCGGGTGGATACATGATGTAAATCGGCATCGGCGGGGGCGGCGTGTCCGCCAGCACTTCCACCAGTTCGCCCTGTTCCAGCCAGGGGGCAAGCGAATAGCGCGCCGCCTGAATCAATCCCATGCCGGCCCGCGCGCCGGCGATGTAGGCGTCGGCGCCGCTGACGCTGAGCCGCGCGGGCAGCTCGCGCAGTTCCAGCTTGCCGCCGCGGCAGAATTCCAGCGGGTAATCGCGGTTGTTGGCCAGGGAAAAATACCCCACCGCGCGATGCGGTTCCAGGCGATCGATGTCGAGCGGCGTGCCGTGGGCCTGCAGATAAGCGGGGGAAGCGCAGGTGACCTGCGGCAGCTGGGCGATGCGCCGCGCTACCAGACTGTCGTCTTCGGTTTCCCAGGCGCGCAGCACGCAGTCCACGCCTTCGCGCAACAGATCGACGTGGGTGTCGTTGGCGCCCAGTGCCAGGGTGATGTCGGGATAACGCCGGTAAAAGTCGTCCAACGCCGGAATGACGATCTGGCGCGCCAGCGAATGGGGCATATCGATGCGCACCTTGCCGGACGGCTGCAGCTTATGGTGACTGAACAGCGTGTCCGCCTCCTCCAGCGCCCCCAGCAACTGCACGCAGCGTTGATAGTAGAGGCTGCCTTCACTGGTCACCTGCACCTGGCGGGTGGTGCGGATCAGCAGGCGCACGCCCAGCCGTTGTTCCAGCCGTTTCAACGCGTTGCTGACCGTGGCGCGCGGCAGCTGCAGGCGTTCGGCCGCCCGACTGAAGCTGCCCAGTTCGACGATGCGGGTAAAAATGCGCATGGCTTGAACCTGATCCATATCCACTCCGGATTGTTGGTGATTTTTGAACAGTGATGTGCAATCTGCATTATTTATCTTTGTCGCGTAAACAACCAGACTTTGCTGCGTTATCCATTCACCGCATGAGGGCAGCACAATGCAACAACGTAAACTCGGTTCCAACGGTCCCGTCGTCTCCGCCCTGGGGCTGGGGTGCATGGGCATGAGCGACTTCTACTCCACCGGCGCCGATCGGCAGGAAGCCATCGCCACGCTGCACCGGGCGCTGGAGTTGGGCGTCACGCTGCTCGACACCGCCGACATGTACGGGCCGCACACCAACGAAGAGCTGGTGGGGGAGGCGATCAAGGGCAAGCGGCAACAGGTGTTCCTGGCCACCAAGTTCGGCATTCTGCGCGATCCGGCGGATCCGTCGGCGCGCGGCGTCAGCAGCCGGCCCGAGTATATCCGGCGCTCGGTGGAAGGCAGCCTGCGGCGCTTGGGCGTGGAGGAGATCGATCTCTATTATCAGCACCGGGTCGATCCGCAAGTGCCGATCGAGGACGTCGTGGGCACGATGGCGGATCTGATCCGCGAAGGCAAGATCCGCCACATCGGCCTGAGCGAGGCGTCGGTCGCCACGCTGGAGCGGGCGCACAAGGTACATCCGATCACCGCGCTGCAGACCGAGTATTCGCTGTGGACGCGCGACGCCGAGCAGGGCGTACTGGCGGCCTGCGAGCGCCTGGGCATCGGCTTTGTGCCCTACAGCCCGTTAGGACGCGGTTTCCTCACCGGCGCTATCCGGCGGCCGGAGGATCTGGCCGAGGACGATTTCCGCCGTGGCAACCCGCGCTTCCAGGGGGAAAACTTCGCCCGCAACCTGGCGCTGGTGGAGAAGGTGAGCGAGCTGGCGGCGCAGAAGGGCGTCAAACCTTCACAGCTGGCGCTGGCCTGGGTATTGGCGCAGGGCGAACACATTGTGCCGATCCCCGGCACCAAACGCCGTCGCTATCTGGAAGAGAACGTCGCTGCGGCGGAGATCGCGCTGAGCGCGGCTGAACTGGCGGCGATAGAAGCGGTGTTTCCGCTGAGCGCGGCGGCCGGCGATCGCTACGGCGCGGAGTCGATGACCTACATCAACGGTTAAAAAAAAGCGCGGCCTGCAGGCCGCGCTCTGTCGTTTTCCGCCAACGGCGAATTATTTCTTCTTCGGCGCGCGCGGCGGGCGGCCGACGGTGGCCTGGTACACCTTGAAGCGGCCGTTTTGCGCCAGCACTTCGTGGCTGCCGAAGGTGGCGTCCAGAATGTCCGGGTAGGGCAGGAAGGCGTTGGCGACGATGCGCAGCTGGCCGCCGATCGGCAGGTGCTTCACCGCGCCGCGGATCAGCGTTTCGGCGGCGGTCAGGCTGGTCTGCAGCCCGTCGTGGAACGGCGGGTTGGAGATGATCATGTCGAAACGGCCGGTGATATCGGAGTAAACGTTGCTGACGATCACTTCGCCTTCGATGCCGTTGGCGGCCAGCGTTGCGCGGCTGGATTCCACCGCGGCGGCATTGACGTCGCTGAGGGTCAGTTTCACCTTCGGCGACAGCTTGGCCATCACCGAGGCCATCACGCCGGCGCCGCAGCCGATGTCCAGCACCTTGCCTTTCATGTGTTTTTCCAGCGTCGACAGCAGCAGCGAGCTGCCGACGTCCAGGCCGTCGCGGCTGAACACGCCCGGCAGCGTTTTCACTTCCAGATCGTGCAGCTGATAGCTGTCCCACCAGTCGTTCAGGTCGAACTCGGTCTGCGCGTCCAGGCGGCCGTGATACAGGCCGCAGCGGCGCGCGCTGTCGATTTTCGCCAGCGCAACGTGGCCTTCCAGCGTTGGCTCGGCGCTGCGCACGCCGCTGCGGTTTTCACCGACCACGAACACGTCCGCGCCTACCGGCAACAGCGCCAGGAGGTTGCACAGTTGGAATTGCGCCTCCTGCTTGCTCTTCGGCCAGTAGTAAACCAGCGTGTCGCAGTCGGCGACGAAAGCGGGATCGACGGTCAAACCGAACTGCACGTTATCGCCCATCGTCCGGTTCAGTAACTGCCAGTGATGGTATTGCTGTGTGTGGACGCGCACGTCCGCGGCCTCGAATTGGGCCGGCAGGCTGTCCTGCAGGTCGCCGGCAAACAGCACGCGGCGTTCGATAAATTCATCACTGTGGCGCAGCATGACTTCACTGGCGGGGGTTAATGCAGACATCAGATATTGGCTCCTGGAAATGAGACCGGGGATTATAGAGCTTTGTGGCGATATGTTCGACGGGTTTGTTGGCGCGGGCTGCACGGGTTTGTTAGCATAGCGCGGCGCATGGCAGGCATGGCGCACCACAACGGGTAGGAATCGGCATGGCATCAAAACGCGACTGGCTGTTACAACAACTGGGTATTACGCAGTGGACATTGCGCCGCCCGGGCGTGTTGCAGGGCGAAGTGGCGGTCAGTCTGCCGCCCGAGACGCGCCTGCTGGTGGTGGCGCAGACGCTGCCGGCGCCCGACGATCCGCTGTTTTGCGACGTGCTGCGCAGCCTGGGGCTGACGCCGGCGCAAACTTACAGCCTGACGCCGGAACAGGTGGCGATGCTGCCTGCAGAGACCGCATGTAACAGTTGGCGGCTGGGCGTAGCGGAGCCGCTCGCGGTCGCCGGCGCGCAGCTACACAGCCCGGCGCTGGCCGAGCTTTCTCAAGACGCGGGGGCCAAACGCGCCCTCTGGCAGCAGATTTGTCATCATGAACACGATTTCTACCCTGACGGCGGCCGACCTGGCCACGGCCTTCACCATTGAGCAAGCCAGCCACGCTTTCCCCTGGACGGAAACCACCTTTGCCAGCAATCAGGGCGATCGCTACCTTAACCTGAAGCTGAGCGCCGATGGGGAGATGGCGGGGTTCGCCATCACGCAGATCGTGCTGGACGAAGCCACGCTGTTCAACATCGCCATTCATCCGCAGCACCAGCGCCGGGGCTTTGGCCGCCTGCTGCTCAACGCGTTGATCGAACAGCTGGAGAGCCGCGGCGTGGTCACGCTGTGGCTGGAAGTCCGCGCCTCCAACCAGGCGGCGATCGCGCTGTATGAAGATCTCGGTTTCAACGAAGTCACCGTGCGCCGCAATTATTACCCGAGCGCCCAAGGCCGCGAAGACGCGATCGTGATGGCGCTGCCGCTGGGGTAATCAGCCCGGTCGGAAAAAGCATTGATTGTCACCGGTTGGCAAATCGGCGAAAATGCCCGGCTGTTATCTTTTATTCACCGCTTTGCCCGGCGCCGCGATCGGCGCGTTCTGATGATGTCGCAGGGCGGACTAACCGTAGAACCTGAAAACCATGTCTCCTAGTGAATTTGCCCGCGAAGTCTCCAAAAGAAGAACTTTCGCCATCATCTCGCACCCCGATGCCGGTAAAACCACCATTACCGAAAAAGTGCTGCTGTTCGGACAGGCGATCCAGACCGCCGGTACGGTAAAAGGCCGCGGCTCCAGCCAGCACGCCAAATCCGACTGGATGGAAATGGAAAAGCAGCGTGGGATCTCGATCACCACCTCGGTGATGCAGTTCCCGTATCGCGACAGCCTGGTCAACCTGCTGGACACCCCGGGGCACGAAGACTTCTCCGAAGATACGTATCGCACCCTGACCGCGGTCGACTGCTGTCTGATGGTGATCGACGCCGCCAAGGGCGTTGAGGATCGCACCCGCAAGCTGATGGAAGTCACCCGCCTGCGCGACACGCCGATCCTGACCTTCATGAACAAGCTGGACCGCGACATCCGCGATCCGATGGAGGTGATGGATGAAGTCGAACGCGAACTGAAGATCGCCTGTTCGCCCATCACCTGGCCGATCGGCTGCGGCAAGCTGTTCAAGGGCGTTTACCACCTGTACAAGGATGAAACCTACCTGTACCAGACCGGTAAAGGCCACACCATTCAGGAAGTGCGCATCGTCAAGGGCCTGAACAACCCTGAGCTGGATGCGGCGGTGGGCGAAGATCTGGCGGCGCAGCTGCGCGATGAGCTGGAATTGGTGCAGGGCGCTTCTCACGAGTTCGATCAGGAGGCTTTCCTGAGCGGCGAGCTGACGCCGGTGTTCTTCGGTACCGCACTCGGCAACTTCGGCGTGGATCATATGCTGGACGGCCTGGTGGCCTGGGCGCCGGCGCCGATGCCGCGCAAAACCGACACCCGCGAAGTGACGGCGGCGGAAGAGAAATTCACCGGCTTTGTGTTCAAGATCCAGGCCAATATGGATCCGAAGCACCGCGACCGCGTGGCCTTTATGCGCGTGGTTTCCGGCCGTTATGAGAAGGGCATGAAGCTGCGCCAGGTGCGCACCGGCAAAGACGTGGTGATCTCCGACGCGCTGACCTTTATGGCCGGCGACCGTTCGCACGTGGAAGAAGCCTACCCGGGCGACATCATCGGTCTGCACAACCATGGCACCATTCAGATCGGCGATACCTTCACCCAGGGTGAAGACATGAAGTTCACCGGCATCCCGAACTTCGCGCCGGAACTGTTCCGCCGCATCCGCCTGCGCGATCCGCTGAAGCAGAAACAGCTGTTGAAGGGGTTGGTGCAGTTGTCCGAAGAGGGCGCGGTGCAGGTGTTCCGCCCGATCGCCAACAACGATCTGATCGTCGGTGCGGTCGGCGTGCTGCAGTTCGACGTGGTGGTGGCGCGTTTGAAGAGCGAGTACAACGTGGAAGCGCTGTATGAGTCGGTCAACGTGTCGACGGCGCGCTGGGTTGAGTGCGACGACATGAAGAAGTTCGAAGAGTTCAAGCGCAAGAACGAGATCAACCTGGCGCTGGACGGTGGGGACAACCTGTCCTACATCGCGCCGACCATGGTGAACCTCAACCTGACGCAGGAACGCTATCCTGACGTGACCTTCCGCAAAACCCGCGAACACTGATCAATCGGCAGGGCGCCCGGTGCGCCCTGCCAGCTCCCCGTATTCTCACTCCGCTAATTAATAAAACTTCCTCATATTTATCCTGCGAATCGACATCGCCAAGGCGAGACGCGATTGGCCTGCGTTTTCCGCCGCATGGTCTATCTTTAACGAGATGTCCGCACATTGCTTGAGAGTAAATCACTGCAATACGCTGATTGTTTGGTGAGTTATTCTGATGTGTTGCCGATAGGAGACAGTCTGTTTCCTTAAATATCAATGAGATGACTATTTTACCGTTTCGTGTCACTTAGTCTGTCGTCAATAGGCGACAGTTTTTTGATTAAAAATCCGACTCAACGCTTCTTTTTATTGATTTTAAAGGTGTTTATTGAGTTGGCACGGCTGTTGCACTATTCCTATCGTGAACGCTTAATCGTATAGCGATGATGAAGTATTTACCGAGAGGCCGCGTGAAGGCGGCTGAAGGGTTCCGGCGCTCTGGCGCTGCGAGCCCCCAACAAAAGGAAGAGATCGATGAAAAAGACCAAATTTGCACACTCGCTGATGGCTGTTGTTTTGGGTTCTGCTTTGGTGAGCGGCACTGCGCTGGCCGAAGACAGCCTGTTAAACAAGGCGTCTAACGCCGCGGATAGTGCCGGTGCCAAAATCGATAGCTCCATGAAAAAAGTTGACGGTTACATGGATGACAGCGCGATAACGGCTAAAGTTAAAAGTGCGTTGGTGGAAGATAAGACCATCAAAAGCGCTGACATTTCGGTGAAAACCGAAAAAGGCGCCGTGATCCTGAGCGGGTTTGTCGGCAGCCAGGCGCAGGCGGAACATGCGGTCGCGGTTGCCGGTAAGGTGGGAGGCGTCAAGACCGTTAGCGACAAGCTGCACGTGAAGGACGAAGCCAACCAGTCGATCAAATCGTATGCCGGCGACACCGCCACCACCAGCGAGCTGAAAGCCAAGCTGCTGGCCGATGACATCGTGCCGTCGCGCAATGTGAAAGTGGAAACCACCGATGGCGTGGTGCAGCTTTCCGGTGAGGTGAAAACGCAGGCGCAGTCTGAGCGTGCCGAAAGCATCGCCAAGGCCATCGACGGCGTGAAAAGCGTGAAAAACGACCTGGTGGTCAAGCCGTAATCCCGCCAGGCGCCCGTAACAAGTAACAACAAGCCGCATCTGTCGGGCCGTGAAGGCGGCCCGACATGTACCACCAAAAAAAGAAACTGATTTGCCGTCGACGTCCCGTTGTCGGGGCGGCAAACAGCAGAGAATTTTTTCACAATGGTAAGGAGAAGCTTATGTTTCGTTGGGGCATTATCTTTTTAGTCATCGCGCTTATCGCTGCGGCACTGGGATTCGGTTCGCTGGCGGGCACCGCCGCCTGGGCCGCCAAGGTGGTGTTCGTTGTCGGCATCATCCTGTTCCTGGTCAGCCTGTTCACCGGCCGTCGGCGCCCTTAGCCGGCCGGCATTTTCCCGTAAACTGTAACAAAGCTTAATTCCTTTTCTCACCTCGGGGAGGGCCGGCCATGAACAGCGACATCATCGTTGGGCGCTGGAAACAGCTGAAAGGCCAGGTATGGCAGGCGTGGGCCGAATGGTCCGGCAGCGATTGCGCCTGGCTGGCCGGCAGCAACGATTTCCTCGCCGGTGTACTGCAAGAGGATTACGGAAGAGAGCGAGACGCGGTATCCTCGGAGAAAACGTCTCACTGAGGATGCCAAGTTGGGATACAGAATACCCATCACGCTCGGCAATATAGAACCGCTGGCGTCTAAACCCTTTCGGCCAGGCAAGATGGCGCTGGTCTGCGAAGGCGGCGGCCAGCGCGGCATTTTCACCGCCGGCGTGCTGGACGAGTTTCAGCGCGCCGGCTTTAACCCTTTCGATCTGCTGATCGGCACATCGGCCGGCGCTCAGAATCTGTCTGCCTATATCTGCGGGCAGATGGGCTACGCGCGCCGGGTGATCACCCGTTACACCACTTCGGCACAGTTCTTCAATCCGCTGCGCTTCGTGCGCGGCGGGCATCTGATCGATCTCGATTGGCTGGTTGATACGGCGGCGGCGCAGATGCCGCTGGCGATGGACGTGGCGGAACAGCACTTTACCGACGGGCGCGAATTCCTGCTGTGCGCCTGCCGCAGCGACGATTTCGAACCGGCCTATCTGCCGGCGCAGCGCGAACGCTGGCTGCCGGCCATCAAGGCGTCCAGCGCCATTCCCGGCTTCTACCGTCAGGGCGTGGAGTTGGACGGCGTCAGCTATCAGGACGGCGGCATCAGCGATGCGATTCCGGTGGAAGAGGCCTATCGCCGCGGTGCCGACACCATCGTGGTGATCCGCACCGTGCCTTCGCAAATGTACTACACCCCGCAGTGGATGAAGCGTATGGAGCATTGGCTGAGCGACAGCAGCCTGCAGCAGATGGTGCGCATCCTGCAGCATCATGAGCAAAGCTATCACCGCATCCAGCGCTTTATCGAGAAGCCGCCGGGCAAGCTGCGCATCTTCGAGATCTTCCCGCCTAAGCCGCTGGCCAGCAATGCGCTGGGCAGCCGACTGGGGGCGCTCAATCAGGATTATCACCTGGGGCGCCGCTGCGGCCGCTACTTCCTGGCCACCGTCGGCCAGTGGATGGCGCAGCAGGAACCGGACGGCATCAAGGTGCGAAAATCGTTGTCGCGCCGCCTGATCCAGCCCGAGAATGTCAGAATGCCTTCGCCGATCGTGACCGACATCGCCATGTCGCCCGATCTCACGGCGCAGCCGGAGGCTGCGGTGGCGGCGCCGAAACTCATTCTGCCGGGCGATCTGCCGCCGGGTGAAGGGGGCGCGCTGTGAGCTACGCCTTTACCGACACCCACTGCCATTTCGATTTCCCACCCTTTACCGGACACGAGGCCGAAAGCCTGACGCGGGCGGCAAGCGCCGGCGTGCAGCGCATCATCGTCCCGACGGTCACTGCCGATCGCTTTGCGCGGGTGCTGCGGCTGGCGCAGGATCACGCGCCGCTGTTCGCCGCGCTGGGGCTGCACCCGCTGTATATCGCGCAGCATCATGAGCCGCAGCTGGAACAGTTGGCGGCGCTGTTGGCCGAACGGCCGCGCAAGCTGGTGGCGGTGGGGGAGATTGGGCTCGATCTGTATATGGACAACCCGCAGTTCGAGCGCCAGCAAAGCGTGCTGCTGGCCCAGCTGAGGCTGGCGAAACAGCATGACCTGCCGGTGATCCTGCACTCGCGCCGCACCCACGATCAGCTGGCCGCGGCGCTGCGGCGCATGCAACTGCCGCGCCGCGGCGTGGTGCACGGCTTCGCCGGCAGCCTGTCGCAGGCGCAGGCGTTTATCCGCCTCGGCTATTACATCGGTGTGGGCGGCACCATCACCTATGAGCGGGCGCAGAAAACGCGCGGCGTGATGGCGCAGCTGCCGCTTGAGGCGCTGCTGCTGGAGACGGATGCGCCGGACATGCCGCTGGCCGGCTATCAGGGGCAGCCGAATCGCCCCGAGCGCGCCGCCGAGGTGTTTCACACGCTGTGCGAGCTGCGGCCGGAACCGGCCGACGAGATCGCCGCTCACCTGCAACGCAATACCCAGTCACTGTTTGCCATGCCGGATTGACGAGCTTATAACGTGACCTGCGTCACGTTATAAGATTTTCATTTGCGTCTCGTTGTATACATTTGTGACATAAATCGGTGCGAGGGTGACCTCGCTCAGTATAATCCCCCCGAAACTCTCCAATAGCAGACCTCTCTTCATGAGCAGGGATGTATTTTATTTTTTGCAACAGGGAAACTTTGCATGCAACTCATCATGAGTCTGGTCGGTATGGCGGTGCTGATCGCCATTGCGGTGCTGCTCTCCAGCAACCGTCGGGCCATCAAATTGCGCACCGTCGTGTGGGCGTTCATCATTCAGGTCGGCATCGGCGCGCTGGTGCTGTACGTGCCGCTGGGCCGCAGCATCCTCGGCAGTATGTCTAACGGCGTGGCAAACGTTATCGCCTACGGCAATCAGGGCATTTCGTTCATCTTCGGCGGGCTGGTGTCCGACAAGATGTTCGAGGTGTTCGGCGGCGGCGGCTTCGTGTTCGCGCTGCGCGTCCTGCCGGTGATCGTGTTCTTCTCCTCGCTGATTGCGGTGCTGTACTACCTCGGCATCATGCAGTTGGTGATCCGCGTGCTGGGCGGCGGCCTGCACAAGCTGCTGGGCACCTCGCGCACCGAATCGCTGTCGGCGACCGCCAACATTTTCGTCGGCCAGACCGAAGCGCCGCTGGTGGTGCGCCCCTATATCGCCACCATGAGCCAGTCAGAACTGTTCGCCGTGATGTGCGGCGGCCTGGCTTCGGTAGCCGGTTCGGTGTTGGCGGGGTACGCGCAGATGGGCGTGCCGCTGGAATACCTGATCGCCGCATCCTTCATGGCCGCGCCGGGCGGGCTGCTGTTCGCCAAGCTGATGGTGCCGGAAACCGAGCAGACCCACGATAAAGACGATGCGATGAAGCTGATCGCCGAAGAGGATCGTCCGGCCAACGTGATCGATGCGGCGGCTTCCGGCGCGGCTTCCGGCATGCAGCTGGCGCTGAACGTCGGTGCGATGCTGCTGGCGTTTATCGCGCTGATCGCCTTGCTTAACGGCATTCTCGGCGGTATCGGCGGCTGGTTCGACTATCCGCAGCTGTCGCTTGAGCTGATCCTCGGCTGGGTGTTCTCACCGATCGCCTTCCTGATCGGCGTGCCGTGGAGCGAAGCGATGACCGCCGGTTCGTTCATCGGGCAGAAGATCATCGTCAACGAGTTCGTCGCCTACATGAACTTCGGCGCCTATCTGCGCCCGGATGACGTGGTGGCGGCGGAAGGCCTGCAGGTGCTGTCGACGCACACCAAGGCGATCATCTCCTTCGCGTTGTGCGGCTTCGCCAACCTCTCCTCGGTGGCGATCCTGCTGGGCGGTCTGGGCAGCATGGCGCCCAACCGTCGCCACGACATCGCGCGCTTCGGTCTGAAGGCCGTGGCGGCGGGCACGCTGTCCAACTTGATGAGTGCCACCATCGCCGGCTTCTTCCTGGCGCTGTAAGCCATCACGGAGCCCGCGACGGCGCGACCGATCGCGGGACTCCGCCTATACTCTAAGCAACGCGGATGCTTGCCGCATCCGCGATCTTCAGCCGCTTCTTTAGCGAATTTGTGAACGATATCGCGTTATTTTGTGATGCTCTTCACATATAATTCCGGTCTGTTACAGTGCTATTTCATATAGTGTGACGATGAACGCGAATCGCCTTCGGCATTCGTGTTCAAATAGCTATTACTGGCCGGCCGCAAGGCGGGTGGCCATGTGCGGTGAGAAGGATCTCAGTTGCCGCCGCGGGAACGCCGTTCCCCAGCGCTATCTTCATGGAACCAAGTCCGCTCGCCAACACCCAGGTACTCAGTTGGAGAGTTTTATGACCGAATTAACCGCAGCAGCGCAACGTGCGCTGAACTTGATGGATTTAACCACGCTGAATGATGATGACACCGACGAGAAAGTGATCGCGCTCTGTCGTCAGGCCAACAGCCCGGCCGGCCATACGGCGGCCATCTGCATCTACCCGCGTTTTATCCCGGTGGCGCGTAAGGCGCTGCGCGAGCAAGGCACGCCGGACATCCGCATCGCCACCGTGACCAACTTCCCGCATGGCAATGACGATATCGACATCGCGCTGGCGGAAACCCGCGCGGCGATCGCCTATGGCGCGGATGAAGTGGACGTGGTGTTCCCATACCGCGCGCTGATCGCCGGTAACGAACAGGTCGGCTTCGAGCTGGTGAAACAGTGCAAGCAGGCTTGCCAGGCGGCCAACGTGCTGCTGAAAGTGATCATCGAAACCGGTGAGCTGAAACAGGCCGATTTGATCCGCAAGGCGTCCGAGATCGCCATCAAGGCCGGGGCGGACTTTATCAAGACCTCCACCGGCAAGGTGCCGGTCAACGCCACCCTGGAGAGCGCCGAGCTGATGATGTCGGTGATCCGCGATATGGGCGTGGCGAAGACGGTGGGCTTCAAGCCGGCCGGCGGCGTGCGCACCGCGGAAGACGCGCTGCATTATCTGCAACTTGCCGATCGTATTCTGGGCGAAGGGTGGGCCGATGCGCGGCATTTCCGCTTTGGCGCTTCCAGCCTGCTGGCCAGCTTGCTGACCGCGCTGGGCCACCAGACCCAGACCGCCGGCGGCGGCTACTGATCGATTTCGTTGGCGGGCGCCAGGCGCGCCCGTCTGCACCGACTCTCGGCGACACAGGGGGATGCCTTGTTCCTGGCTCAAGAAATTATTCGTAAGAAACGCGACGGCCAGCCGTTAAGCGAAGCGGAAATCCGCTTTTTCATCAACGGCATTCGCGACAACGTGGTGTCGGAAGGGCAGATCGCCGCGCTGGCGATGACCATTTATTTCCATGACATGAGCATGCCGGAGCGCGTGGCGCTCACCATGGCGATGCGCGATTCCGGCACCGTGCTGGACTGGAAGAGTTTGGCGCTGAATGGCCCGATCGTCGACAAGCATTCGACCGGCGGCGTGGGCGACGTGACCTCGCTGATGCTCGGCCCGATGGTGGCGGCCTGCGGCGGCTATGTGCCGATGATCTCCGGCCGCGGCCTGGGGCATACCGGCGGCACGCTGGACAAACTGGAAGCCATTCCGGGCTTCAATATTTTCCCGGACGATAACGCCTTCCGCAAAATCATTCAGGACGTCGGCGTGGCGATCATCGGCCAGACCAGCTCGCTGGCGCCGGCGGACAAGCGTTTTTACGCCACCCGCGACATCACCGCCACCGTGGATTCGATCCCGCTGATCACCGCCTCCATTCTGGCCAAGAAACTGGCGGAAGGGCTGGATGCGCTGGTGATGGACGTGAAGGTTGGCTCGGGCGCCTTTATGCCGACCTATGCCCTGTCGCAAGATTTGGCGCAGGCGATCGTCGGCGTGGCCAACGGCGCGGGCTGCAAGACCACCGCGCTGCTGACCGACATGAACCAGGTGCTGGCTTCCAGCGCCGGCAACGCGGTGGAAGTGCGCGAAGCGGTGCGCTTCCTGACCGGCGAATACCGCAACCCGCGCCTGCTGGAAGTGACGCTGGCGCTGTGCGTGGAGATGCTGCTGTCCGGCGGCCTGGCGCAAGACGAGGCCGATGCGCGCGCCAAGCTGCAGGCGGTGCTGGACAACGGCAAAGCGGCTGAGGTGTTTGGCCGCATGGTGGCGGCGCAGCAAGGGCCGATAGACTTCGTCGAACGTTATGATAGCTATCTGCCGGCGGCAACGCTGAGCAAGCCGGTGTATGCTGAAAAGCCGGGCATCATCAGCGCCATGGATACCCGCGCGCTGGGTATGGCGGTGGTGTCGCTGGGCGGCGGCCGCCGCCGGGCGAGCGACGCCATCGATTACAGCGTTGGCCTGACCGAGGTAGCGCGTCTGGGCGATAAGGTAGATACCCAGCAACCGCTGGCGATGATCCACGCCAACGATGAAGAGAGCTGGCAGCTGGCGGCCGATGCGGTGCGCAGCGCAATGACGCTGAGCGACAAGGCGCCGGAAGCGACGCCGGTGGTGTATAAGCGCATCACTCAAGCGTGATGACCCTTGTTTTTCAAGCCGTACCGTTGTTGGCTGCACGCGTGCACCCCAGTCACTTACTTGAGTAAGCTCCTGGGGATACACGCGCTAGCCGCCTAGCTACAACTTGAAATCCATTGGGTATAAATTTAGAGAATAAGGGCGATTGCAGTTTTGCGGTCGCAATAGCGTGAGAACACGCAGGAGAGCACAGATGAAACGCACATTTATTATGGTATTGGACTCCTTCGGCATCGGCGCCAGCGAAGACGCCGAACGTTTTGGCGACCAGGGTTCCGACACCCTGGGCCACATCGCCGAGGTTTGCGCGCGCGGTGAAGCCAACGTGGGCCGCCAGGGCCCGCTGACGCTGCCTAACCTGAGCCGTCTGGGCCTCGGCAAAGCGGCGGAGGAGTCCACCGGCAACTTCCCGCAGGGGCTGGATCGCAACGCCGACATCATCGGTGCTTACGCTTACGCCAGCGAGCTCTCTTCCGGTAAAGACACGCCGTCGGGCCACTGGGAAATCGCCGGCGTGCCGGTGCTGTTCGACTGGGGCTACTTCAAGGACGAGCACAACAGCTTCCCGCAGGCGCTTCTGGACAAACTGGTCGAACGCGCCAATCTGCCGGGCTACCTGGGCAACTGCCACTCATCCGGCACCGTGATCCTCGATCAGCTGGGCGAAGAGCACATGAAAACCGGCAAGCCGATTTTCTACACCTCCGCTGACTCGGTGTTCCAGATCGCCTGCCATGAAGAAACCTTCGGCCTGGATCGTCTGTATGAGCTGTGCGAAATCGCGCGTGAAGAGCTGACCGAAGGCGGTTACAACATCGGTCGCGTGATCGCGCGTCCGTTCGTCGGCGATAAGCCGGGCCACTTCCAGCGCACCGGCAACCGCCACGATCTGGCGGTAGAGCCGCCGGCGCCGACCGTGCTGAAAAAGCTGGTGGACGAGAAGGGCGGCGAAGTGGTGTCGATCGGTAAAATCGCCGACATCTACGCCAACGTCGGCATCACCAAGAAGGTGAAGGCGACCGGCATCGATGCTCTGTTTGACGCGACCCTGATTGAAATGGAAAAGGCCGGCGACAACACCATCGTGTTCACCAACTTCGTGGACTTCGACTCCTCTTACGGCCACCGCCGCGACGTGGCGGGGTACGCCGCCGCGCTGGAGCTGTTCGACCGCCGCCTGCCGGAGCTGCTGAAGCTGGTGAAAGACGAAGACATCATCATCTTCACCGCCGACCACGGCTGCGATCCGACCTGGCCGGGCACCGACCACACCCGCGAGCACATCCCGGTGCTGGTTTACGGCCCGAAAGTGAAGCCGGGCTCGCTGGGCCACCGCGAGACCTTCGCCGACATCGGCCAGACCGTCGCCAATTATTTTGGCCTGTCGCCGATGGATTACGGTAAGACCATGTTCTAAGCCCTGTCTTTCAAGCCGCAGCGTTGTTAGCTTCACGCGTGAACCCCAGTCGCTTACTCAAGTAAGTTCCTGGGGATTCACCCGCTAGCTGCCTGGCTGCAACTCGAAATTCAAGGCTTAGATGTTTGACGTTTTTATTAAATAAGATTTCTAAAGGAAGAAAATTATGGCTACGCCGCACATTAATGCTGAGATGGGTGATTTCGCTGACGTAGTACTGATGCCGGGCGACCCGCTGCGCGCAAAATACATCGCCGAAACCTTCCTGGAAGGCGCGGTGGAAGTGAACAACGTGCGCGGCATGTTGGGCTTCACCGGCACCTACAAAGGCCGCCGCATCTCCGTAATGGGCCACGGCATGGGCATCCCGTCCTGCTCCATCTATGCGCGCGAGCTGATTGCCGAATTCGGCGTGAAGAAGATCATTCGCGTCGGTTCCTGCGGCGCGGTGCGTGACGATATCAAACTGCGTGACGTGGTGATCGGCATGGGCGCGTGCACCGACTCCAAGGTGAACCGTCTGCGCTTCAAGGATAACGACTACGCGGCGATCGCCGACTTCGACATGGTGCGCAACGCGGTCGACGCGGCGGCTGCGCAGGGCATCCCGGCGCGCGTGGGCAACATCTTCTCCGCCGATCTGTTCTACACCCCGGATCCGGACATGTTCCAGGTGATGAAGAAGTACGGCATCCTGGGCGTGGAAATGGAAGCGGCCGGCATCTACGGCGTGGCGGCGGAGCTGTACGAAGAGTTCGGCTGTAAGGCGCTGACCATCTGCACCGTGTCCGACCACATCCTGCGTCACGAAGCGACCACGGCGGCGGAACGCCAGACCACCTTTAACGAAATGATCGTTATCGCGCTGGAATCCGTGCTGCTGGGCGACAAAGCGTAATACCGCGGCGGGCGTCGTCATGGCGCCCGCCCGTCAATCTATTCATTCCGCTTGGCCAGTTTTGGCTAACGCTTTACCTTTCAATTGGTTGTGGATCCCGTTGTTACGGACAATCTATTCACCGAAAGGACAAGAAATCGGCACGAACGCATTCAACGCCTGGCCTGAGTTATTCCTTCTTCGGCGCCTCCTGCTTTGTTTCCGGCGCATCCTCTTCGTCGTCTTCCACCGTATTGCCTTCTTCCAGTGGCGTGTTGGCGGTCAACAGGTACGGCGACTGCTGCCAGCGGCTGCGGCGGTGTTGCAGCAGGGTACGCGCCAGAATGATGCCGATCGCCAGCGCCAGCAGGATCATCAGGCGCAGCAGGTTGGTGGTGTTGTCCACCTGCTTGGATTCGGTCGCCAGCACGTGGGTGTCGAGGGTGATGCGGATAAAGCCGATCGGGCCGTCTTTGCCCTGAATGGATTCGACCAACTGGTGGTTGAAGTAGCTGCCGGCGCGTTTGCCGTCGAGCGACAGGCGATCGCGTATACTTATCTGTTCCCCGGCGTGGGAGACCAGCGTGCCATCCAACTGATACACGCTGACGTCGAGAATGCGGCTGTGATCGGTGAGCTGCTTGAGGATGGCGTCGATGCGCGGGTTGTTGCCGTCGTCGTCCAGCAGCGGCGCCAGGCTGTAGGCGACCTGTTTGGTCAGCGTCTGCGCCAACTCTTCCACCTGCTCGGATCGCGCCATTTGGTGACTCAGGCTAAAATAAGAGGCGCCCTGCATCAGCAGCACCAGCAAAGCCAGGCAAATCAGGATAATAGCGGTGCGGTGCAGGCGAAATTTCAGTTTAGCGCGAGCCATGCAGGTTCCTTGGGCATCGGGGACACTTTATGTTGCCAGAACCGCTGGCGATAGGATAGCTTGATGCGTCGTTTTATCATGCAGCGTTTTTGTCCATTCAGGAGTCAATGATGTCAAACAGTCTGACCTATTGCGATCTTCCGGCGGAGATCTCTCAATGGCCGGGTCTTCCCCTTTCGCTCAGCGGCGACGAAGTGATGCCGCTGGACTACCGGGCGGGCAATACCGGGTGGCTGTTATACGGCAGAAAGCTGGACAAGGCGCGCATTACGCAATTCCAACGCAAGCTGGGCGCGGCGATGGTGATCGTCACCGCCTGGGGCGTGGACGACTATCAGGTCGTGCGCCTGGCGGGCACCTTGACGCCGCGCGCCAAGCTGCTGGCGGCGGAGAGCGGGCTGGACGTGGCGCCGCTCGGCAAGATCCCGCACCTGCGCACGCCGGGGCTGCTGGTGATGGATATGGATTCGACGGCGATCGAGATCGAATGCATCGATGAGATCGCCAAGCTGGCGGGCGTCGGCGAACAGGTGGCGGAAGTCACCGAACGCGCGATGCGCGGCGAGCTGGACTTTACCGCCAGCCTGCGCCAGCGCGTCGGCACGCTGAAAGGGGCCGACGCCAACATCCTCAAGCAGGTGCGCGACGAGCTGCCGCTGATGCCGGGGCTGACCAGCCTGGTGGGCAAGCTGCAGGCGATGGGTTGGCATGTGGCGATCGCCTCCGGCGGTTTCACCTACTACGCCGAATACCTGCGTAACCGGCTGCGGCTGGTGGCGGCGGCGGCCAACGAGCTGGAGATCCGCGACGGCAAGCTGACCGGCGAAGTGCTGGGGCCGGTGGTGGACGCGCAGTTCAAAGCCGATACGCTGCTGCGGCTGGCGGAGAAGCTGGAGATCCCGCTGGCGCAGACCGTGGCCATCGGCGACGGCGCCAACGATTTGAAAATGATGCAGGCGGCGGGGTTGGGCATCGCCTACCACGCCAAGCCGAAAGTGTATGAAAAAGCGCAGGTGGCGATCCGGCATGCGGATCTGATGGGCGTGCTGTGTATTCTCACCGGCAGTCTGAAACACGAAGTGCGATAACGAAAGATTGAGGTAAGACGTGGCAAAAGCGGCAAAACGGGCATTTGTGTGCAATGAGTGCGGGGCGGACTATCCGCGTTGGCAGGGGCAGTGCAGCGCCTGTCAGGCCTGGAACACCATCACGGAAGTGCGTTTGGCCGCGTCGCCCGCAGCGGCGCGCAACGATCGCCTCAGCGGCTATGCCGGCGACGCCGGCGTCAGCAAGGTGCAGAAGCTGTCGGAAATCAGCCTGGAGGCGCTGCCGCGCTTCACCACCGGCTTTCTCGAATTCGACCGCGTGCTGGGCGGCGGCGTGGTGCCCGGCAGCGCCATTCTGATCGGCGGCAACCCCGGCGCCGGCAAGAGCACCTTGTTGCTGCAGGTGCTGTGCAAACTGTCTGAACAGATGAAAACCCTGTACGTCACCGGCGAGGAATCGCTGCAGCAGGTGGCGATGCGCGCCCACCGTCTGGGGCTGCCGACCGGCGGCCTGAACATGCTGTCGGAAACCAGCATCGAGCAGATCTGCCTGATCGCCGAGCAGGAACAGCCGAAGCTGATGGTGATCGACTCGATTCAGGTGATGCACATGGCGGACATTCAGTCTTCGCCGGGCAGCGTGGCGCAGGTGCGGGAAACCGCCGCCTACCTGACGCGCTTCGCCAAGACGCGCGGCGTGGCGATCGTGATGGTCGGCCACGTCACCAAAGACGGCTCGCTGGCCGGGCCGAAAGTGCTGGAACACTGCATCGACTGTTCGGTGCTGCTGGACGGCGACGCCGATTCCCGCTTCCGCACCCTGCGCAGCCACAAGAACCGCTTCGGCGCGGTCAACGAGCTGGGGGTGTTCGCCATGACCGAACAGGGGCTGCGCGAAGTCAGCAACCCGTCGGCGATCTTCCTTAGCCGCGGCGATGAAGTCACTTCCGGCAGCTCGGTGATGGTGGTGTGGGAAGGCACCCGGCCGCTGTTGGTGGAGATCCAGGCGCTGGTGGATCACTCGATGATGTCCAACCCGCGCCGCGTGGCGGTGGGCCTGGAACAGAACCGGTTGGCGATCCTGCTGGCGGTGCTGCACCGGCACGGCGGGCTGCAGATGTCGGATCAGGACGTGTTCGTCAACGTGGTCGGCGGGGTGAAGGTCAGCGAGACCAGCGCCGACCTGGCGCTGCTGATGTCGCTGGTCTCAAGCCTGCGCGATCGGCCGCTGCCGAACGATCTGGTGGTGTTCGGCGAAGTGGGGCTGGCGGGGGAGATCCGCCCGGTGCCGAGCGGCCAGGAGCGCATCTCCGAAGCGGCCAAGCACGGCTTCAAGCGCGCCATCGTGCCGCACGGCAATATGCCGAAAAAGCCGCCGGCCAACATGCAGGTGTTCGGGGTCAAGAAGCTGGCGGACGCGCTGGACGTGCTGGAAGGGTTTTATTAATGTCGCCGACGGCGAGCAAGATATGCTATTTTGTTTAGCATATTAAACGGAGGTGGCCATGCCGCAATTTGATTACCTGAAGACGTCCATCAAGCAAAAGGGCTGCACGCTGCAGCAGGTGGCGGATGCCAGCGGCATGACCAAGGGCTATCTGAGCCAGCTGTTGAACGACAAAATCAAAAGCCCGAGCGCGCAAAAACTTGAGGCGCTGCACCGTTTTCTCGGGCTGGAGTTCCCGCGCAAAGAGGTTAAAGTCGGCGTGGTGTTTGGTAAATTTTACCCGCTGCATACCGGCCACATCTATCTGATCCAGCGCGCCTGCAGCCAGGTGGACGAGTTGCACGTTATTTTGTGCCACGACGAACCTCGCGACCGCGAGCTGTTCGAGAACAGTTCAATGTCGCAACAGCCGACGGTCAGCGATCGCCTGCGCTGGCTGCTGCAGACCTTCAAGTACCAGAAAAACATCCATATCCACTCGTTCGACGAGCAGGGCATCGAACCCTATCCGCACGGCTGGAACGTGTGGAGCGACGGCATGAAGGCCTTTATGGAACAGAAGGGGATCGTGCCGAGCTTCATTTATTCCAGCGAAGCGCAGGATGCGCCGCGCTACCGCGAGCATCTGGGCATCGAAACCATTTTGGTCGATCCCGAGC
>NZ_JVEL01000508.1:0-2971 GCF_001076875.1 Serratia sp. 506_PEND | reverse complement strand
ATAAAAAAAGCCGGTCATGATGACCGGCTTTTTTATCGGCTTGCGCCAGACCGCTTACTTCAGCAGCGCCTGCGCCTTCGCCACCACGTTGTCCACGGTGAAGCCGAACTCGGCGAACAGCTGCTCCGCCGGCGCCGACTCACCGAAGGTGGTCATGCCCACGATGGCGCCGTTCAGCCCCACGTACTTGTACCAGTAGTCCGCGATACCCGCTTCCACCGCCACGCGCGCCGTCACCGCCGCCGGCAGCACCGACTCGCGGTACGCCGCATCCTGCTTGTCGAACGCGTCGGTCGACGGCATCGACACCACGCGCACCTTGCGGCCCGCCGCGGTCAGCTTGTCCGCCGCTTCCACCGTGATGCCCACTTCGGAGCCGGTGGCGATCAGGATGACGTCCGGCGTGCCCGCGCAGTCTTTCAGCACGTAGCCGCCGCGGTACACGTTCGCCAGCTGCTCTGCGGTGCGCGGCTGCTGGGTCAGGTTCTGGCGCGAGAACACCAGGGTGGTCGGGCCGTCGTTGCGCTCGATGCCGTACTGCCACGCCACCGCCGATTCCACCTGGTCACACGGGCGCCAGGTGCTCATGTTCGGGGTCACGCGCAGGCTCGCCAGCTGCTCCACCGGCTGGTGAGTCGGGCCGTCTTCGCCCAGACCGATGGAGTCGTGGGTGTAGACGAACACGTTGCGCAGCTTCATCAGCGCCGCCATGCGCACCGCGTTGCGGGCGTATTCCACGAACATCAGGAAGGTCGCCGAGTACGGCAGGAAGCCGCCGTGCAGCGCGATGCCGTTGGTGATGGCGGTCATGCCGAACTCGCGCACGCCGTAATGAATGTAGTTGCCCGCCGGGTCAACGTTCAGCGCTTTCGAGCCGGACCACATGGTCAGGTTGCTCGGCGCCAGGTCGGCGGAGCCGCCCAGGAACTCCGGCAGCACCTTGCCGAACGCTTCCAGCGCGTTCTGCGACGCCTTGCGGCTGGCGATGTTGGCCGGGTTGGCCTGCAGTTTTTCCACGAACGCTTTGGCGTCGGCTTTCCAGTCGGCCGGCAGCTCGCCGTTCATGCGGCGCTTGAACTCGGCGGCCAGTTCCGGGAAGGCCTTGGCGTAGGCGGCGAACTTGTCGTTCCAGGCCGCTTCTTTGGCCTGACCGGCTTCTTTGGCGTCCCACTGAGCGTAGATGTCCTGCGGGATTTCAAAGGCGGCGTATTTCCAGCCCAGCGCTTCGCGGGTGGCGGCCACTTCGGCGGCGCCCAGCGCGGCGCCGTGCACGTCATGGGTGCCGGCCTTGTTCGGCGAACCGAAGCCGATAACGGTCTTGCACATCAGCAGCGACGGCTTGTCGGTCACCTTGCGGGCTTCTTCAATCGCGGCCTTGATGGCGTCCGGGTTGTGGCCGTCGACGTTGCGCACCACGTGCCAGCCGTAGGCTTCGAAACGCAGGGCGGTGTCGTCGGTGAACCAGCCGTCGACGTGGCCGTCGATGGAGATGCCGTTGTCATCGTAGAAGGCGGTCAGCTTGCCGAGCTTGAGGGTGCCGGCCAGGGAGCAGACTTCGTGCGAGATGCCTTCCATCATGCAGCCGTCGCCCATGAAGGCGTAGGTGTGGTGGTCGACGATGTCGTGGCCGGGGCGGTTGAACTGCGCCGCCAGGGTGCGTTCGGCGATGGCGAAGCCGACGGCGTTGGCGATGCCCTGGCCCAGCGGGCCGGTGGTGGTTTCAACGCCCGGGGTGTAGCCGAACTCCGGGTGGCCCGGGGTTTTGGAATGCAGCTGACGGAAGTTTTCCAGCTCGCGCATCGGCAGGTCATAGCCGGTGAGGTGCAGGAGGCTGTAAATCAACATGGAGCCGTGGCCGTTGGAGAGCACGAAACGGTCGCGGTCAGCCCAGTGCGGGTTAGTCGGGTTGTGGTTGAGATAGTCACGCCACAGGACTTCGGCGATGTCCGCCATGCCCATAGGGGCCCCCGGGTGGCCGGAATTTGCTTTTTGTACGGCGTCCATGCTGAGTGCGCGGATAGCGTTGGCAAGCTCTTTACGAGAAGACATAACGAAACTCCAGTGCGATTACAGTTGAGCGGCCAACATGTCTTCCAGCTTCTGCTGGTCGACGGCGAACAGGCGAATGCCTTCGGCGAGTTTTTCCACCGCCATGGCGTCCTGGTTGTGCAGCCAACGGAACTCCGCTTCGGCCAGCGGGGCAGGTTGGTGGAAGCCCTCGGTCGACGGGGTCAGCTTGCGCTCGACCGGCTGTTCGCTGTTTTTCAGCTGTTCCAGCAGGTTCGGCGCGATGGTCAGGCGATCGCAGCCGGCCAGCGCCAGGATCTGCTCAACCTTGCGGAAGCTGGCGCCCATGATCACCGTCTGGTAACGATGACGCTTGTAGTATTCATAGATGGTGCGCACCGATTTCACGCCCGGATCCTGATCGGCGTCGTAGTCGGCGGCAGGCTGTTTGGCCTGGTACCAGTCATAGATGCGGCCGACGAACGGCGAGATCAGATACACGCCGGCTTCGGCGCAGGCGCGGGCCTGGGCGAAGGAGAACAGCAGCGTCAGGTTGGTGTTGATGCCTTCTTTTTCCAGCTCTTCGGCGGCTTTGATGCCTTCCCAGGTGGAAGCCAGTTTGATCAGGATGCGCGATTTGTCGATGCCCTGTTCCTGATACATGCCGATCAGTTTGCGCGCTTTGGCGACGCACATGCCGCGATCGAACGACAGGCGGGCGTCCACTTCGGTGGAGATGCGGCCCGGCACGCTTTTGAGGATCTCGACGCCGATGTTGACCGCCAGTTTATCGCTGGCGTTGATCAGCTGGGTTTCCTTGCTGCCGCCCTGGCGGCGGGCATACTCCAGCGCTTCGGTGATCAGCGCTTTGTACTGCGGCAGCGCGGCGGCTTTCAGGATCAGCGAAGGGTTGGTGGTGGCGTCCTGGGGTTCGAACTGGCGGATGGATTCGATATCGCCGCTG
>NZ_JVEL01000507.1:0-4850 GCF_001076875.1 Serratia sp. 506_PEND | reverse complement strand
GGAAAATAAACCGAGCTATGCCTTTGGCGGGCCGGTCAACACCACGGCGCAGGGCAATCCCGTCGGCGTGCTGTACGGCACGCGTGAAATTGGCGGAGCGATTATCTCCGCAGGTATTTATACCGAAGACCAGCAATAACGACATCCGTTTGAACAGACAGCCGCAATAGCGGCTTTTTTTATGGGCGAAATATGGCACAGAAAATTATCCGTGGGCGGAAAGGCGGCGGCGGTGGCGGCCACACGCCGGTAGAATCGCCGGACAGCATTCAGTCGATCGCCAGAGCGAAGATGCTGTTCGCATTAGGCGAAGGAGAATTTGCCGGCGGGCTGGATGGCACAAACATTTTTGTTGACGGTACGCCGGTGCTGAGCAGCGACGGAACGGAAAACTTTCCCGGTTTCCGCTGGGAGTTCCGCCCTGGCTCGCAGGCGCAGGAATATATCCAGGGCATTCCCGCCGTTGAAAATGAGATCTCGGTCGGCAGCGAACTGAAAAGCGGCGCGCCGTGGGTGCGCTCCGTCTCTAACCTGCAACTTTCCGCTGTTCGACTGCGCCTGGGGTGGCCCATGCTGCAAAAGCAGGCGGACAACGGCGACGTCAACGGCTATCGCATCGAGTACGCCATCGACGTGGCGACCGACGGCGGCAGTTACCAGGAGGTGTTAACGGCGGCGATCGACGATAAAACCACCTCGCTGTATGAACGCTCGCACCGCATCAATTTGCCGAAGGCCACCACGGGATGGCAGCTGCGCGTGCGCCGGTTGACGCCTAACGCCGACAGCGCCCGGATCGCCGACCGCATGAACATCGAGGCGCTGACCGAAATCATTGACGCCAAGCTGCGCTATCCGAACACTGCGCTGCTTTACGTGGAGTTCGACTCAAAGCAGTTCCCCAACATCCCGAAGATCAGCTGCAAACCGCGCGGCCGCCTGATCCGCGTGCCGGACAATTACGATCCGCAAACGCGCGGCTATACCGGCATCTGGAGCGGCGGCTTTAAGTGGGCCTACAGCGACAACCCGGCGTGGGTGTTTTACGACATTATTTTGGCCGAGCGTTTCGGCTTGGGCGATCGCATCGACGCCTCCCAGGTCTCCGAGTCCGAACTGTACCGCATCGCGCAGTATTGCGATCAGCCGGTGCCGGACGGGCGCGGCGGCGAGGGCATGGAGCCGCGCTTCACCTGCAACGTTTATCTGCAGTCGCGGGAAGAGGCCTGGACGGTGCTGAGCGATTTGGCCGGCATCTTCCGCGGCATGACCTATTGGGGGCAAAACCAAATGGTCGCCCTGGCGGACATGCCGCGTGATATGGACTTCACCTACACCCGCGCCAACGTGATCGACGGCAAGTTTACCTACTCGTCCGCCAGCGAGCGCACCCGCTACAGCACGGCGATGGTCAGTTGGTCCGATCCGGGCAACCATTACGCCGATGCGATAGAGGCGGTATTCGACAGCGATCTGGTGCGCCGCTACGACGTGAACCAGACCGAACTGACGGCCATCGGCTGCACCACGCCGAGCGAAGCGAACCGCCGCGGCCGCTGGGCGCTGTTGACCAACAGCAAGGATCGTACGGTCAGCTTCTCCGTGGGGCTGGACGGCATGATCCCCATGCCGGGGCATATCGTCGGCGTGGCGGACCAGATGCTGGCCGGACGAGTGATTGGCGGGCGCCTCAGCGGCGTGGACGGACGTAAACTGACGCTGGACAGAACGCCGGGCGCTAAAGCCGGCGATCGCCTGATCGTTAACCTGCCTTCAGGTAAAGCGCAGGCGCGCACCGTGCAGGCGGTGAATGATCGCGTAGTGACCGTCACCACCGCCTACAGCGAGATGCCGGCGCCGGAAGCGGCCTGGTCCATCGACGCGGACGATCTGGCGGTGCAGCTTTACCGCGTAGTGGGCATCGCCGATAACGGCGACAACACCTATACCGTCAACGCCGCGGAACACGATCCGAACAAGTACGCCCGCATTGATACCGGCGCGCGTATCGACGATCGTCCGATCTCCATCATTCCGCCCGGCGTGCAGGCGCCGCCGAAAAACATCACCATCGACAGCTACTCCTCGGTGAGTCAGGGTATCGCCATTACCACCCTGCGCGCCGCCTGGGGCGCGGTTGAAAATGCCATCGCCTATGAGGCGGAATGGCGCAAAGATAACGGCAACTGGGTGTCGGTGCCGCGCACCTCGGCGCTCGGCTTTGAAGTGCCGGGGATTTACGCCGGTCGTTATCGGGTGCGGGTGCGGGCCATCAATGCCAGTGATGTATCGTCTATCTGGGCGACGTCGATGGAAACCTACCTCAAGGGCAAAGAGGGCAAGCCACCGATGCCGGTCGGCTTCAAGGCATCGCCTTTGCTGTGGGGCATCCAGCTCGACTGGGCGTTCCCTACCGGCGCTGAAGATACGCTCAAGACCGAAATTCAGTATGCGGACAACGCGGCCGGAAATAACGCGATGCTGCTGGCTGATATCCCGTATCCGCTGCACACCCACGCCATGACCGGGCTGAAAGCGGGACAGAGCTTCTGGTTCCGCGCGCGGCTGCAAGACCGCACGGGCAATCAGGGCGACTGGACTGGCTGGAGCGCCGGGCAGGCGAACGCGAACGCCGGCGATTATCTCGAGAACATCGGTGACGATCTTCTGAGCGCGAAAGACGGCGAGCGGCTGGTGGGCGATATCGACACCAACATCGACGCCATCTTGCAGAATGCGCTGGCAAACAATGCGACGGTGGATCACCAGTGGGCGCAGTACGGCACGGTGCGCGCCGATATCATGGTGGTGAAAACCACCATCGCGGAGGTCGATCGCGGGCTGGCCGAGATGAAAACCCAGGTGCAGGCGCAGATTGACGACGTGGCGGCGGTGCTGGAAGACAAACTGACGGCGACGGTAGACGCCGACGGCGCCACGGCCATCCATACGCTGAAAGCGGGCGTGCGGGTGAACGGCACCTTCTATAACGCCGGCATGTCGATCGCGGTATTGGCGGAAAACGGCAGGCCGGTCACCACCCGCGTCGGCTTTAACGCCAATCAGTTCGTGCTGATGAGCGGCAACAACAGCAATCAGTATTCGCCGTTTGCCGTGGTGGATGGGCAGGTGTTTATGAATAATGCCTTTATTCAGGATGGAACAATCAGTAATGCCAAGATTGGTAACTATATACAATCTAACAACTTCGGCATAAACGGTGGGTGGCGGATAAGTAAGCCTGACAATAATATGATATTTACGGATGAAAACAATGTCGTTCGCGTACGTATGGGGAGGCTTTATTAATGAATGGCCATTATGGATGGCAAATATCAGACGTCAAAGGAAATATGGTTGCCGATCATACGGTTATTATGTCGCGTTGGCTTGGGTCGTATGATATTGGAATGATTCAATGGTGGGGGAATCCTCCACATTACTGGAGTCACAGAATAGAAAACATACCATTCAATGGTGGAACACCATACTGTTACACTGTACCAACACCTGGCATCGTAATGCCTGACGGTTGGGGAACAGCTTACGCCCCTCCTGATATTTATTGTGGCCCTAACTATATTGACCTCTCTTATAATGACACTATAAGGAGTTACCCTGATGACCTAGGTATAGGTCTTTTGTTGGGTATGCTTACAGTTCATTGGGGAGTTTATAATGCCTAATAGTTATGGGGTAGAGCTTTTTAATAATAGGAATTACGTTGTCGCTAATGCTAACGACGTTAATTACACGTTAAGGAGCGCAGGTCAGATTCATAATTGGCAGTTCAACCCGCCTAACGTTCTCAGTGTTTCAGCGTTTTGCGGAGTTGACTTATCACCGTACAACTCCCCGATCATGTTCTTTAAGCCGATGTGGAACGATCAACGTATAGGATGCATGACAGGTGACGAAAGGGATTGGCACGCATATCATTTGGGACCAACAAAAAAGATGTTCAAGGTCATGAAGTGGGGGAATAAGGATATTGGTAGTATTCAATATTACATCTTTGACAGATGGGCTCCGCCAGAGAGATCTTCACATGGAATGCAGCTTTTTGATAGTTCTGGAAATATCATTTTTGATAGTGGTTGGAACTTCATGAAGATCCGGAATGTGATGTGGCTTGATCCAGGATATCCTAACCACGGACGCGGAGATCCTAATGGAGGAAATCCAGAAAATGAACAAAACTGGACTATGATAGGCGCTGCTGGCCCGGGTAATCTGGCAATGGCGATGCCGAATCCGAGGGGCTGGGTTACCACAAACTGGAGAGGAGAAGGCTGGATGATGTATGAATGTTTCCACTTCTCTGACTGGGATAACAAAATTACGATCTCACTTATACCTCGTGGTGAGTACTTATGGACACCGCCAAATGCCGGTTGGGCAAACCCAAACACTAGGTCTCAAGTCATGATTATTGATGTTGATGGATTTCCGACAAATTATTATGACGCAAAAATAGTACCAGGGTTTACTGCTTAACCCATCTCAGAAATATCCTTGATGAATAATGATTTTTATTTACAGAGTTGGTCTTATCTAATGAAGAAATTTTCATATTTCTTTTGGGAGTCTATTAATGAAAATTTATGGGGCATTTTACCTTTCTTAATGCCACATGGTTAAATTTAAATTGATAATATTATTTTATATCTTTGGATGTGAGGTGATTATATTTTAATAATGAAATGCCCGGTCATCGCACCGGTTTTTTATTGCCAAAACTCAGGAGAAAACAATGTCAACAGGCACTCTCACCCTAACGAACAATTCCGCCGTAGTGAAAGGTTCGGGGTCGGCATTCAATACCGAGCTGAAAGCCGGTGATTTCATCG
>NZ_JVEL01000506.1:13134-17082 GCF_001076875.1 Serratia sp. 506_PEND | reverse complement strand
CCGCCGCGGCGGAAGCGGAATACAGCACAAAGCGATCGAAACCGAACGGCGCGGCGAAGGCGCGAACCCGTTCCTGAATAGCGGACAGGGTTCGCTCGTGGTCCATCGCCAACGCCGTCTGGAAAGCGCGCTGCGCGATCTCGTCGCTCATCGCGTGGCGACGTCGGCCAGCAGCGTCTCTGCCGCCAGTTTGCCGAGGTTGTTGGAAGCCAACGGGCTGTCGCCGGTCAGCAGGCGCCGATCTTTATGCACCTTGCCGGTGATGTCGGCGTTGACGATCTTCACGCCCCGCTCGCGCAGGCGTTCGCCCACCAGCCAGGGCATCGGGCCGGGAATATAGCCGATGTCGATGTTGGCGCCGGTATCGAGCGAGTCCGGGAACACGCACATCTCATAGCCACGATAGAGGAAATCCTCTTTGTTCTCGCCGATGCCCGCCGCCAGCAAACCGGCCGGCCCGTGGCACAGCGAAATCACGTAGCGATCGTTGTCATGGGCCCAGTGCAAGGTCTTTTTCACCTCTTCGCTGAACGGGATATCGTTGAGCACGCCGTGGCCGCCGGGGATGAAAACACCGAGATAGTTGCCGCCATCCAGATCCTTCACCACTTCCGCCAGCTTTTTCGGCTGCTTGAGTTGGCTGCGGTACTTCTCGTAGGTGGCCTTGACTGCTTCATCTTCATGCGGGAACGCCCACATCTCCAGCTTCACCGGATCGCCGGACGGCGTGGCGATGTCGATCTCGAAACCGGCCAGATCCAGGTGATACATCGGCAGCAGCATCTCGACCGGATGGTTGCCGGTGGAGAAGAACTTGCCGTTTTGCATCAGCAGGTAGCGCTCCTGCGAGGCGATCATCAGCACCTTCCACTTGCCGCCGCGATAGGCGTTCGGGTAGCTGGCGCCCGTGAAGTCGGTTTTGGACGAGGTGTACTGGCTGAGGGAGTAAGGCGATGGGAAGAACGCGTTGTCTTCCGCCACATCCGGGGTGGGATTACGATCGTTGGACACTGAATCAGTCATGAT
This sequence comes from Serratia sp. 506_PEND, assembly GCF_001076875.1. NCBI lineage: Bacteria > Pseudomonadati > Pseudomonadota > Gammaproteobacteria > Enterobacterales > Yersiniaceae > Serratia > Serratia sp. 506_PEND. Next base: position 16,056 of record NZ_JVEL01000506.1, on the reverse strand, counting down.
TATCTCCATATTCACCGTTGCATTTCTCTTTCAGCTTAAATAACCGCCAGCGGGGCCGCAATGAGGGATATCCCTCAATCACCCTCGCGCTGGCGGCGCTCAAGCATGATGCCGTAGCGCGACAATGAACGTTTCTTCGCTGACGCCGGCATATTCATACCGGCACTTTCTCACCGGCACCTGGAAATAACGCTCCAGGATGTCCTCTTGCAGCAAGGCGTTTTTATCGCCAAACATGCACTGTCGCTTATTCATCAGCAGGCACTTGTCAGAGATACGATCGGCATAATGCAGAAAATGCGTATTCAGCACGATCGTCATCTGCCGCTCTTTGGCGAGGCGCCAGAGCATCTCGATCATTTTAGCCTGATTGTAAAAATCCAGGTTCGATTCCGGTTCGTCGAGGATCATGACGTCGGGATCCGCCGCCAGCGCCTTGGCGAAATAACACATCTGCAGTTCCCCGCCGCTGATCTGGTTGATATTTTTCTGCGCCAGCGGCGCGATCTCCAGCGCATGCAACACCGCCTGCGCCTTGGCGACATCTTGCCGCCGCGGCCTGGCGAACCACCCCGCCTGGCGGGCACAGCCGAAAGTGACAAAATCGAGTACCCCATAAGCGAAATGCGGCGTTTTCGCCTGCGGCACATAGGCCAACCGGGCGGGCCGATTGTCGACCAGGCCGATCTTGCACCCGCCAGACAGGGGCCGGCACAGGCCCGCGATGTGTCTCAGCAACGTGGTTTTACCGGCGCCGTTCGGCCCGAGCACGCTGAGGATCTCGCCCCGCGCCAGATGAAAACTGACGTTGTCGAGAAGGGGTTCTCGCCCCTTGAAACCCAGGGTCAGCTGGTTAACTGTGATCATGTTTGCTGCTCGTAATAAAAAGGAGAGCGAAAAGCGGCGCGCCGATCAGCGCGGTCAGGATGCCGATCGGGATTTCAGCATAGGTGGCCCCTCTGGCGATATTGTCGATCACCAGCAAAAACAGCGCCCCGCTCAGCGCCGAAGCGGGGATCAGGCGGCCGTGGTTATACCCCAACACGCTTCTCACCAAATGCGGGATCACCAAGCCGACCCACCCCACCACGCCGGCCAAGCTCACCGAGGCGGAAACCAGCAGAGAGGCGGCGATCAGCAACAGGATCTTCAGCCGAGGCGGATTCAGGCCGGCGATGCGCGCCTCGTCGTCTCCCAGCGAGAGAATGTTCATGTTCCACCTGAGCCGGTAGATAGTCAGGTAACACGCCGCAAACAGCGGGATCAGCCAATAAACCTGCGCTTTCGCTACCGAAGCGAAACTGCCCATCAGCCAGAAGACGATCGCCGGCAAGGTATCCTGCGGATCGGCGACATATTTTATGACCGAGACAAACGCGATAAACAGCGACGCGATAATCATGCCGGACAAAATCGTGGTGAGTGCATCCTGCCGGCGTTTGAGGCGGCAGATGCCCAGCACCAGCAGCAAGCTCACCACGCCGAAAAGAAACGACAGCAGGGAACTCAGGGCAAAAGGCAAACTCAACAAAATGCCCAGCGCAGCGCCAAAGGCGGAGGCGGAAGAGGTGCCCAGCACGTCCGGGCTGGCCAGCGCGTTTTTCAGCACCGCCTGAAAGGTCGCGCCGGCGACCGCCAACCCGCCGCCCACCAGCATCACCGCCACCACCCGCGGCGCGCGCAGGTTAAAAATCACCGAATAGCGGGCCTGGTTTTCCCCCGGCATGTTCCCCCGCCATAAAATCTGCACCACGTCATGGGCCGACAAGGCATAGCGGCCGGCAAACAGTGATGCGAAGGCGACCACACAGAGCGAAATAAACAATCCCGCCATGATCGCCACATATTTTCCTCTGCCCGGCATCCCCAAGCTCCTCCAACGAACTCACGCTATTCAACCGTGGCACTAGCGTTGCGCCAGCACCTCATCCAGCAACCGGTCCGGGATCGCATAAGAGAACATCGTCTGATAATAGCGACGCGTCTCATCCCGCAGCGTTTTGTCGCTAATGTCTTCAGGGGCATACCGGTTGATCATAAACAGCGGCAGCAGTGACGTTTCCGCCGACAGGCCCCCCCAGTTGTGAATGCCCACCGGCGTCGAGAAAACCTTGCCGTTTTTCACCGCCCTGAGCGTCTCCCACGCCTGGCCGGGGATCCCCCCGTGCAGCAGCGCTTTGGCGCTGCCGAACACCACGAAAATCACATCCGGGTCCCAGGCCATGATTTGCTCCATCGAAACGTTGATGTACCTGCCGGCATCCCCCTTCACCGGCAAATCCCCGGCGACGTTGTCCATGCCGGCCATTTTCAGATAGGTGTCGCCGTAGGTGTGCGGGCCGCTCACCTTCAACTGCCTGCCGTCGCTTTCTTCCAGATATAACGCCCTGACGTGCTGCGCGCGGATGGCGGCGGCATAGGGGCGGATCTGCTTCAGGGTCTTTTCCCAGGCGTCTTTGAATTTATGCGTACGCGGCAGGCCGAGGGTGTCGGCGAAGGTATTTTCCCAATACACCTGGGTGACCATCGGCTGGTATTTGGTCTTCCCGCCGGCGTCCAGATCGACCGTCATCACGCCCGCCCTTTCCAGCCGATCGTCCTGGCTTTTGCCGTAGTAATAAATGATGTCGGGCCGCAGATTCATTAACGACTCCATGTTGACCCGATAGTCTTTATTGATGAAATCGGACGTGATCCTGCCGATATCCGGCTTCATGTCCTTCAACACATGCCTATCGGCATGCATGAACGCCCAGGGCCCCACGCCGACGACGTGCCGATAGGCCGCCTCGTTCGCCAGGATCACGCCGAAGGGGCAGTTGCCGGTGATGACGATCCGCGGGTAGCTGCCGGGCAGCGTTTGCGTCGCCGCGCTTTGCAACGGCTCGGCCGCCGCCGGCAGGCTGGCGCCGGCGCAAGGCA
>NZ_JVEL01000506.1:0-13124 GCF_001076875.1 Serratia sp. 506_PEND | reverse complement strand
CAAATAGGGCCAGCAGCGCGGTGGCGATAAATTTCACTGTTACGCACATGGTGCCTCCTGCGCGCACGCTCGGCGGCGCGCGTCGATGGGCTGTATTAGGCCGACGCGGCGATGCCTGCTGCCATAATGGTTATCCCGGCCACAAAGACGATTGCCGTGGTGGCTACCGCGCCGCCGCCAACCAACGCGGCGGTTTTTCCCGTGGAAAGGTCTTTTCGTTGCAGGAAAGAAAGCTCTGCCAGGGGAATGATTTTTCCGCTGTCGGCGACGATGTCTTTAGGTTCCACCTTCGCCACCTTCAGCTCGCCGCCGCTGCCGTCCTTCAGGCCATATTTCAACTGGTCGCCGACATAGACCGGCGGCTGCAGCAGGTAATATGGGCTATTGAGCCCCGCCTCTTTTTGTTGCAATGCCACGTCGTGGTAGGTCGTGCAACCGGCAAGGGAAAACGCCGCCATCCCGATAACCAACGGCACTAATGGGATAAATCGCATGGGAAACCTCGTGCTTCTATTTGCTGGTTTTTAACGTAACGGCGGACTTGAAGCGCATATAGCTCACGACCAGAGAAAGGAACGAGAATGCCGCCCCCGCCATTAAACTGATAGTCGTCGCTTGCGCGCCGCGCATATTGAAGAAAATCGCCACTAACGCCGAACCGATGATTTGCCCGATCAACCGGGAGCTGCCCAACAGGCCGCTGGCGATGCTGCTGTTTTCGTGCGAGACCGAGGTCATGATCAGCAGGTTGTTCGGTGATTGAAACAGGCCGAAACCGATGCCGCACAGCGCCACACGCCATACGATCGCCCCATTCGACGGATCGCTCGGCAAATTGGCCATCAGCAGCATGCCTGCCAGCAGACAGGCGAGGCCCGAGAGGGCAACAAGATTGGGATCGTATTTCTTGGCCAAATCGCCGGAAATTAGCGAAGACGCCATGGTGGCCAGCGGCCAGGCGGTCAGCAGCAGACCGATGTCCACCACGTTTCTTTGCAGGACATTGTGGAAATAGAAAGGCAGCGATACAAAAGCCAAAAGCTGGGTGCTGTAAGACAGCATCGACATCAGCAAAGACAATGACAGCGTCGGGTTATGCAGCATCGCGATCGGGATCAGCGCGGCGTTGGCCTTTCTTTTCTGATTGATGTACAGCCACCCGGCCAGCCCGGCGAATACCGCAAAGCTGAGCGCCGCCGCCGGCAGATGGTGGGTGGTCATGCTCATCGTGCTGAGCGAGAAAGCGATAAACAGCACAAACACCAACAGAGCCCCCCCGCTGTCGAATCCAACGCTGCGCCGCTCGCGGGGGGCCAGGAAGATCAGGCTCAGCAGCAGCGACAGGCAGGCGATGGGAACATTGATGGTAAACAGCCAGTTCCAGCTCGTCTGAGAAAGTATCGCCGAGGCGATGGACGGCCCGGCGGCGGCGGAAACCGACACCACCATCACATTGATCCCCAGGCCGCGCCCCAGCAGCCTTTCCGGGTATATCTCCTTGATTAGCGCCGCATTGACGCTGAGCACCGCCGCCGCACCGAAGCCCTGTATCACCCTGAATGCCGTCAGCATCGACAGCGTCGTGGACAGCGCGCAGCCCAAGGATGAAAAAGCGAACAGCACCACCCCGGCTATAAAGATCTTTTTATTGCCCACCGCGCGGCCCAGCGCCGCGAAGGGCATCAAAGAGGCGACAACGGCAAACTGGTAGGCATTAATAATCATGATGGAGGCCGATTCGGAAACGCCGAAATCTTTGGCGATCACCGGCAATGCCACGTTGGCGATGGTACTGTCGAGCATGGCGATGACCGTGCTTAACGAGACCGCGAGAACGGCGAATATATTTAGTGTCTCTTTTTCCTGGTGTTTAAAAGTCATGTTAACGCTCCAAAAACGTGAGTAGCTTCATGCCGGCGGCAAAGACCCCGCTTTTTATCCGTTTTAATATTTACGTTATAACATATCAATTTAAGAAGAGAATAAATCTCATTTGAAATATTAGATTACATAGTGTGTCAAAATAAGAATTAACAAATGCAAAACAAATTAATATCAATACAAACATTCAATAAACAAAATAAATGCAGTATAAAAAACCAGTGAATTTAAGGAATGACATTAAAAGTAACAGCCGCTAACAGACAACCCCGCCGGCGCGTAAAATTGTTATGTTATAACAAAAACACCCTTTCCTTTTATGCTGGTTAACCTTATGGCTAAGACGGACCTTTTGAACACCCGGTTATCTCGCCGCAGAATGATGTTGGCAGGGTTGGCGGCCCTGGCGCTGAACGGCGCTGTTTCCCCGCTGGCTCACGCCCACGGCCTGCCACGTCCCAAAAAGCAGAACGGCCCTCAGGGGGCGCGAAAAAGATTCCTGGTCATGTTGGATCCCGGTCATGGCGGCATCGACTCCGGCGCCATTGGCCACACCGGTTCGCTGGAAAAACATGTCGTTCTGGCGATCGCCAGAAATATGCGGGCGCAGCTCGATCGACACGGCATCGATGCCCGCCTGACTCGGGACAGCGACGTTTTTATTCCGCTATACGATCGGGTGGAGATCGCGCACCGGCATGGCGCGGATCTTTTCATGTCCATCCACGCCGACGGTTTTACCTGCCCCAGCGCCTGCGGCGCGTCGGTCTTTGCACTTTCCACTAAGGGCGCCAGCAGCGCGATGGCGAAATACTTATCGAACAGTGAAAACGCGGCGGACGATCTCGCCGGCCCCCACGTCATCAAGAAAGATCGCTATTTGCAGAAGATACTGTTTGATTTGGAACAAACGGAAACGATCAAAGAAAGCCTGACGCTGGGCTCGCACCTGATCCAACATATTGCGCCCATCCATCATTTGCATGCCAAAAATACCGAACAGGCGGCCTTCGTGGTGTTGAAATCTCCGTATATTCCTTCCGTCTTGGTGGAAACCTCGTTCATCACCAACCCCGAGGAAGAAAGGCTGCTGGGCACCCCTGCATTCCGAAATAAAATCGCCACCGCCATCACGCAGGGGATCGTCAGTTACTTTAAACGCGAAACGCACGCTTAAGCTTCGCCAGGGCGGCAAGCTCACGGGCTTGCCGCGCACAGGGACGGTGCCATCATGATAAAACGCAATCCTCGTTATTTTTCGGCGGGCATGCTGTTCCCCCTGCTGGCCCTGTTGCCGCGTGGCGCCTTCGCCGTGTCGTTGACGGGATCGCAGCAAAACAGCCTGAATTTCTACGGCACGATTATCGCCAGACGCTACAGCGGCCAAAACGAACGCGACGACGGCGACCGCAGCTACCTCTATTTCGGCCTGATAGGCAAAAAAAAGATCGCGCCGCGCTGGCAGGCCTACGCCCACTGGGAATATACCGTCAGCTTCGCCGACGCGAGCCGAAACAGCACCCGGCTCGCCTATATCGGCGTGCAAAACGCCACCCTGGGCAGCCTCGATATCGGCCGCAACTGGGGCGTACTTTATGATGTGACCGCCCTGACCGATCGCTCCCCGCTGTTTAGGGAAATGGCGTACAACTACATCGATAACTTTATGCGCGGCCGGGCGCATAACCTGCTCACCTACCGCCAAACTTTCAGCCTGTTTCAGCGGCGCGCCGCCCTCGCGTTGCAATATCAGTTCAAAGACGGCGACGATCGGCAAACGCCGGGCAAACAAAACGGCAACGGCTTCGGCGCCTCGTTCCGTTATGCGCTGACGCCGACGCTCAGCCTCATCGCCGCCGCCTCGGCGTCTCAAACCACGCAGCGGCAGCAACACGCCGCCGGCTATCGCCGACGCATCGATACGCTGGCCGAAGGGGTTCTCTATGCGTCGAAAAAAATCTATCTTGCGGCCGTGTTCACCCAAAGCGACAACGCCATCAGCCCACAACAAACCGCTAACCGCGGCTCGGCGTCAAGTTATGAAGCGCTCGTCAAATACCGGCTGACGGACCATATTCAGCCCAACATCGGCTATACCCGTTTAATACAGGCCCGGGCAGGCCGCAACACCGACTTATTGAACTACGAGGAGCTGGGGGTGACTTGGTTGCTCAATAGCAACATGCAGGTGTTTATTAACTATGAATTCAATAACCTTTCGCAGCACGCGGCCGGCGTCGATGCGTCGGACAAGCTCGATATGGGCATCAGCTATCACTGGTGATCCGCTTCGCGCAGCCAATAAAAAGCCCCGCCCGGTGAGGGGCGAGGCTCGCTTAATGACTCGAGTGGGCCGGCAGCCCAGCGTAGCGCGCTATGGCTAGCCCTGGCGCGGTGAGTATCTTAACGCCGCGCTTGCGCGTTCTTCCACTCCCGCCAAATTGTTTCCAGCCCGGCGCGATACGTCGTGACGGCGAAGTCGGGAAAACGCTGTTTGAACTTGGTCGAGTCGAACAGGTTATCGTGCTCGTAGCGCGGCAGCAGCTCGCGCATCTCTCGCGCCCCGGACGAAAACAGCCCTGCGGCGATCAACGCCCATTTGCCGATAACGGAATATGAAATGTCCTTCCCAAACACCTCGCAGGCCAACGCGGCGAACTGCGCATAGGTGAGCCGCTCGTCGCAGCACGGGAGATGCCACGTCTGGCCGAACGCGTCGGGCGTATTGCCGAGCCGAGCTAACCCGCGGCTGGCGTCGGGCGTCCAGATCAGCGTGCGCAGCCTGTCATCGCGAACCGGCACGCGCGGTTTTTCCCCCGCTTTCAGCCTGTCGACGATCAACGCATTGGTGAAGCTCTGCGTTTTCCCCGGCCCATAAAACTCGGGCGCACGGCCGATCAGCACGGGGATCTGCTTGCGCTTCATCTCGTCGAGCACCTTCTCGGTCATCAGAGCGCGCACCCGTCCCTTGCGCCCCCGAGGCGCGAACGGCGTCGACTCCGTCTGCGGCTCGCCGTTCTGCGGATACATATAGGTATTGTCGAAATAGACAAAGGGCACGCCCGCGGTACGGCTGGCGTCCAGCGCATTCTGCAGCATGGTCGGAAATTGTCGCTCCCACAGCGCCGAATCCGGCGGCAAGCCGGCGGCGAAATACACCACCTCGCTGCCCTTCACCGCCGCCAGGGTCTGCTGCGCGTCGAGCAGGTCGGCCGCAACCAGCGTATCGCTGTCGTTGATCTTCTTCGGGTGGCGGCTGACCAATCTTAAATCATCGGTGTGCGCGCGCTTCAGTTCACGCGCCAGCTCTTGGGCGATCTGGCCACTGGCGCCCAGGATCGTTTGCATTGGCGTTCCTCATCGCAATGAAAAAAGCTCCACCCACTCAGGGCGGAGCAAAGGTGCTTTTTCGCGCTTAGCTGTTCACGAACGCCAGCAGATCGGCGTTGACCTGATCGGCATGGGTGGTCGGGATGCCGTGCGGCGCGCCCTTATAGGTATGGAGCGTGCCGTTTTGCACCAGCTTGGCCGAGAGCACACCGGAATCCTGATAAGGCACCACCTGATCGTCGTCGCCGTGGATCACCAGCACCGGAATGGCGATCTTCTTGAGATCTTCGGTGAAATCGGTCTGCGAGAAGGCGACGATGCCTTCATAGTGCGCCTTGGCGCCACCCATCATGCCCTGGCGCCACCAGTTCCAGATAATGGCCTCCGACGGCTTGGCGCCCGGGCGGTTATAGCCGTAGAACGGGCCGGCCGGCACGTCGTAATAGAACTGCGCCCGGTTGGCGGCCAGCTGCGCCTGGAAATCATCGAATACCGATTTTGGGGTGCCCTGCGGATTGGCGTCGGTTTTTACCATCAGCGGCGGCACCGCGCTGATCAACACCGCTTTGGACACCTTGTCCTCGCCGTGGCGCACGATATAGCGCACCACCTCGCCGCCGCCCGTCGAGTGGCCCACGTGCATGGCGCCCTGTACGCCGAGGTGTTTTACCACCGCGGCGACGTCATCGGCATAGTGATCCATGTCGTGCCCTTCCCACACCTGGCTGGAGCGGCCGTGGCCGCGGCGATCGTGCGCAACCACGCGGAATCCTTTGTTCACGAAGAACAGCATCTGGGCATCCCAGTCATCGCTCGACAGCGGCCAACCGTGGTGGAAATAGATAACCTTGCCGTTTTTGGGGCCCCAATCCTTGTAGAAAATCTCGACGCCATCGCTGGTCGTTACATAACCCATGTCGTTTCTCCCATTTACACTATGGTTAAAAAAGAAGGTTTATACTGCGCGCGGCGCCGGGATCTCTGGCTCCCTCATCCCGGTTGGCCGACGATCTTGCGTTGATCGTTTAACGAGTATAGGTTTAAAGTTCACTTTAAGGTCAATAGTGGCCCGGCAAGCGGTATTTCCCTCAGTAACGCGATCGGCATCAGGAGTATTCAAGTGCAAGGAGATGACACCGCCACGACGATGGAGCAACGGCTTGCCGCCCTGCGCCACGCCTTCCTGCGCGACGGCGCGCCGACGTTGCAACAGCGCAAGGCCGCCCTGCGCCGCTTGCGGAGCGCCATTCTGGCTCAGCGCGCCGCGCTGGCGGCGGCCGTCAGCGCGGACTTCGGCCACCGTTCGCCTTACGAAACCGACATTCTGGAGATTCTGGTCACCGTGCAGGCGATCGATTACCTGCTGCGCAACCTGAAACGCTTCATGCAGCCGGAGCGCCGCCACGTCGCCCTGCCGTATCAGGCCGCGCGCGCCTATGTGCAATATCAGCCCAAGGGCGTGATTGGCGTCATGGCGCCGTGGAACTACCCTTTATCGTTGACCTTCATCCCGCTGGCCACCGCCCTGGCCGCCGGCAACCGCGTGATGCTGAAACCTTCGGAGCTCACGCCGCATACCAGCCAGCTCATCGAAACGATGCTGGCGGCGCGGTTTCCCGCCGATGAGGTCGCCGTCGTGACCGGCGGGCCGGACGTCGGGGCCAGATTCAGCGAGCTGGCGTTCGACCATCTGGTGTTCACCGGCAGCACGGCGATCGGCCGTCAGGTCATGCAGGCGGCCGGCAAACATCTGGTGCCGTTAACGCTAGAACTGGGCGGCAAAAGCCCCGCCGTCATGGCGCGCGGCGCGGTTAACGCCAGAAACGTCCAGAGCGTGGCGTTCGGCAAGCTGTCGAACGCGGGCCAAACCTGCATCGCGCCCGATTACCTGCTGATCCATCAGGACGATCTGGCAAGCTTCATGGCGCTCTACGACGCGGCGGTCAAAACCTTTTATCCCGACGGGCCAACCGGCGACGACTACGGCGCCATCATCAACGACAGGCACTACCACCGCTTGCACGATCTGCTCGCCGATGCCCAGGCGCGGGGCGCGCAAATCATTCCGGTCGGCCATCGCCCGGACTCGGCGTCTGAACGGCCGAAAACCCTGGCCCCCACGCTGGTCGTCGGCGCCCCCGACGACAGCCGGATCATGCAAGAAGAGATCTTCGGGCCGCTGCTGCCGGTGCGCACCTACGCCGCCTTTGATGAAACGATCGACATTATCAACGCCGGGCCGCGCCCGCTGGCGCTGTACTACTTTGGCCCGGCAGACGCGCAGCAGGATCGGCTGCTGGCGCGCACCGCCTCCGGCAACGTCAGCATCAACGCCACCCTGCTGCACTTCGCTCAGGACGACCTGCCGTTCGGCGGCATCGGCCCCAGCGGCATGGGAGCCTGTCACGGCATCGAGGGATTTCGGGCGCTGAGCCACGCCAAGGGCGTTTTCATCCAGAGCCGCTGGCGCTTTACCGACCTGCTGCGCGCGCCGTTCGGCAAGCTGGCGGACGCGGTGCTCGCGTTCATGCTGCGGCGCCGATAACGCGGCGTGTTGACTATCAATAGCACACCCATAAATCGCCGCAAGCTATCACAATATTCACTCATTCCTATTTTATCTCTCCGCCGCCGCTGACTAAGCTTAGCCATGAGTCACCCTTTGCCCGTTGGCGGCGAGGATGACGTAAATCGATTGAGTTCAGTTATTTAGCGCAATACCCGACGCAAGCCTTACCCGCATGCCTTGTTAACCGCTCCACGCCCGGCGGCTGGAGCATCTTTACGGAAGCAGAGAGCGCATTATGACAACTGAAAGCAAATGCCCGTTTTCGGGCGGCAAGCAGCCCGCACCGCAGAACGGCCCCACCAATCAGGATTGGTGGCCTAATCAGCTCAGCCTGAAACCGCTGCATCAGCATTCCCCCCTGTCCGATCCGATGGATAAAGACTTCAACTACGCCGATGCCTTCAACAGCCTCGATCTGGCGGCGGTCAAACAGGATCTGCACGCCCTGATGACCGACTCGCAGGAATGGTGGCCGGCGGACTTCGGCCNCGGCGGCCTGTTCATCCGCATGGCCTGGCACAGCGCCGGCACCTACCGCATCGGCGACGGCCGCGGCGGCGCGGGCGAAGGCCAGCAGCGCTTCGCCCCGCTCAACAGCTGGCCGGACAACGTCAGCCTCGACAAGGCGCGCCGCCTGCTGTGGCCAATCAAGCAGAAATACGGCCGCAACATCTCCTGGGCCGATCTGCTGATCCTGACCGGCAACGTGGCGCTGGAATCGATGGGCTTCAAAACCTTCGGCTACGCCGGCGGCCGCGCCGACACCTGGGAGCCAGACGACGTCTACTGGGGCTCTGAGAAGATCTGGCTGGAACTGAGCGGCGGGCCGAACAGCCGCTACTCGGGCGACCGCGATCTGGAAAACCCGCTGGCGGCGGTGCAGATGGGCCTGATTTACGTCAACCCGGAAGGCCCGGACGGCAATCCCGATCCGGTGGCCGCCGCGCGCGACATCCGTGAAACCTTCGCCCGCATGGCGATGAACGACGAAGAAACCGTGGCGCTGATCGCCGGCGGCCACACCTTCGGCAAGACCCACGGCGCCGGCCCGGCGTCTCACGTCGGCGCCGATCCGGAAGCGGCCGGGCTGGAAGCGCAGGGCCTCGGCTGGCACAGCACCTTCGGCACCGGCGTCGGCAAAGACGCCATCACCAGCGGCCTGGAGGTCACCTGGACCACCACCCCGACCCAGTGGAACCACGACTTCTTCCGCCACCTGTTCGAATACGAATGGGAGCTGAGCCAAAGCCCGGCCGGCGCGCACCAGTGGGTGGCGAAAGACATCGGCGAAACCATTCCCGACGCCTTCGATCCGAACAAGAAGCGCCGCCCGACCATGCTGACCACCGATCTGTCGCTGCGTTTCGATCCGGCCTACGAGAAGATTTCGCGCCGCTTCTATGAACACCCGGAGGAACTGGCCGACGCCTTCGCCCGCGCCTGGTTCAAGCTGACCCACCGCGACATGGGGCCGCGCGCGCGCTACCTCGGCCCGGAAGTGCCGCAGGAAGAGCTGATTTGGCAGGATCCGATCCCGGCCGTCGATCATCCGCTGATCGACGAGCAGGACATCGCCGCGCTGAAAAACGCCGTGCTGGCTTCCGGCCTGTCGGTGTCCGCGCTGGTCTCCACCGCCTGGGCTTCGGCTTCCAGCTTCCGCGGTTCAGACAAACGCGGCGGCGCCAACGGCGCGCGCATTCGCCTGGCGCCGCAAAAGGACTGGGCGGTCAACCAACCTGCGCAGCTCGCCGCGACGCTGGCCAAGCTGGAGAGCATTCAACGCGCCTTCAACGATGCGCAGACCGGCGGCAAGCGCGTCTCGCTGGCGGATCTGATCGTGCTGGCCGGCGCGGCGGGCGTGGAACAGGCGGCGAAGAACGCCGGTTTCGCCCTGACGGTGCCGTTCGCGCCGGGCCGCATGGACGCTTCGCAGGAACAGACCGACGTGGACTCCTTCGAGGCGATGGAGCCGCTCGCCGACGGTTTCCGCAACTTCCTGAAGGGCAAATACCGCGTGCCGGCCGAAACGCTGCTGGTCGACAAGGCGCAACTGCTGACCCTGACCGCGCCGGAAATGACGGTGCTGGTCGGCGGGCTGCGCGTGCTCGGCGCCAACGTCGGCGGCACGCAGCACGGCGTGTTCACCCAGCGGCCGCAGGCGCTGACCAACGACTTCTTCGTCAACCTGCTCGACATGGGCACCACCTGGCACCCGGTCGGTGAAGACGGCCTGTTCGAAGGCCGCGATCGCCGCAGCGGCGCGGTCAAGTGGACCGGCACCCGCGTCGATCTGGTGTTCGGTTCGCACGCGCAGCTGCGCGCGCTGGCCGAAGTCTACGGCAGCGCCGACGCGCAAGAGAAGTTCGCCCACGACTTCGTCGCCGCCTGGAACAAAGTGATGAACCTCGATCGTTTCGATCTGGCGTAACGTCCCCCCAACGGCCTGCTTCAGCGGGCCGTTTTTTCTCCCGAGATCAACACCGCCTCCGCTCCACGTCAGCCCTGTCAGGCGCTGCGATATTCTCTTTTCCCGCTTATTCGCATTTACTCAACAAGTCATATAAAAATTTGATGGGCGGCAATTCTTTTAATGCTGTATTTATATTTAGAGGGCAATGAAGAACGTAACTTCAGCGCGCTAATACGATATATCCCATCAAGGAGAACACCGTTATGGATTATCCTCGACTCACCTCAACACGCGGCGAGGCGGGCCTAATGACCATCGCCATTCCTTAGCGGCAGCGGGTTTGGCCGACAAAGCCGCCCCATCGTTTTACGCCATAAAAATAGATGATCTGCACCTGCGCGATATTCGTTCAGGCGTCTGACGTTCGCCCTTCGTTAATGTTTCACGGCGCACGTTGCGTTTTTAGCTTTTATTTTTCAGCCGACGGGAAAGCTCATAGGAAATGACGTTTCACTCAGGAAAATAACCGCTACCTGGAGGTCAACATGCAACATACTATCGGTATTTCTTCTCGTCGGCTGAGGATATCGGCCCTTGCGCTGCTGCTCCCTGCCGTATCATGGGCGGCCGATACGGCGTCTCTTGCCGTGGGGCCGCAATATGACACCACCCATGTCTACGTCGAACGCGGGAAGATGGACGCCTTTGTCGACAGCATCCTGAAAACCTTCGGCGGCACCAGTACTGAACGCGTGCTGGTCAACGTCACGCCCACCCCCAGCGAAACTTACTCCCAGCTGATACTGACGCCGGCCGGCAGCTTCTCGGTGTTCGATTTCAAAACGCCGATCCCGTACCCGTTCGGCGCCGAGCGCAACGGTTTTCTGGTCAGGGATATGGACGCCGCCATCCGGCAGGCCAGGGCCGCCGGCGCCGATGTGCTGGTCGAACCCTTCGACGATCCGATTGGGCGCGACGCAGTGATCCAGTGGCCCGGCGGCGTCAACATGCAGCTCTATTGGCACACCAAAGCGCCCAACTACAAACCGCTGCTGAGCCTGCCGGAAAACCGCCTGTACCTCTCCGCTTACCGCATCGATGACTTCCTGAAAAGCTATCAGACGTTCTCGCACGGCAACGTGGTGAGCGACGAACAGGTCAGCGATGCGGCGATCGGCCGCAACGATAACGGCAAAATCCGCCAGATCGAACTGGACTCGCGCTTTGGCAAAACGCGCATTTTCGTCACCGATGGGCATCTGCCTTATCCGTTCGGCCATGAGCGCACCGGCTATGGCGTCGAGGATCTGCAGGCCACGCTGGCCAAAGCGACGGCCACCGGCGCGCAGGTGCTGTGGCGTTCGACGGCGGCGGAACGCCGCGCCTCGGCGCTGGTGCGTTTCCCCGGCGGCTACATCGCCGAAATTCACCAGACGGCTAAATAAACCCAAGGCGCGCTGCGGCGCGCTTTTTTCTTCGGATATTCATGATGAAACGCACGCTACCCGCACTGTTGCTGTTTTCCACGCTCCCCGCGCTGGCGGCGGAGCCCGCCGCTTCCCCCTGGAAAAATATCCCGTTGGGCGATGCGGCCACCTTATCTTTCGACGGTTCACTGCGCGAGCGCTATGAATGGACGGATCAACGGGATCTGAATGGCGGACGCGACGACACTTTCATGCAGCGCTTGCTGGTTGGCGCGCGCCTCGACTACGGCGACTATTTCGGCGCCTATGTGCAAGTGGGATCGTCGCTGGCCACGCCGCGCGATCGCGGGCGCAAGCCGACCGACGAAGATCATGCCTACCTCGGCCAGGGCTATGTGGATATGAAACTGCCCACTGCCTACGGCCTCGGCACCCTGCGGGTCGGCCGCCAGGAGATTGCGCTGGGCTCGCTGCACCTGCTGGGCACCCGCGACGGCCCCAACGTGCGCCGTTCCTTCGATGCTATCCGCGCCAGCTGGGTCAAAGATAAAAACCGCCTCGATGCCTTTATCGGCCATCCTGTCACCCTTAAAACCGGCAGTTTCGACGACGATACCGACAACAGCCAAAAGGTGTGGGGGCTGTACGGCACCACGCCGCTGACGCCGCTGGCATCCTCGCTCGATCTCTACACCTTTGGCTTTGAGGATAACGATGCCCACTACGCGCAGCTCAGCGGGCAAGAGCGGCGCTATACCGTCGGCGCGCGCATTTTCGGCGCGGCGCAGGGGTTCGACTGGGATAATGAAGCCGCCTGGCAGTTCGGCAGCGCAGAGCAGCGTGATATCCGCGCCTGGTCGGCGTCGGCGCACGCCGGCTATACGGTGAGCGACTGGCGCTGGCAGCCGCGCTTTGGCGGCAAGATTGGCATCGCCAGCGGCGATAAAAACGGTCACGATGGGCAGCTTAACACCTTTAACGCCATGTACCCCAAGCTGCCCTACCTGACCGAGAACGGGCTGGTGGCGCCGGCTAACCTGATCGCCATCCATCCTTCGGTCACGATTACGCCGTGGCAAACCCTGGCCATCGACTTCAGCTGGGACGCCTTATGGCGGCAACGCCGCGAGGACGCCTTCTACCTCGGGCCAATGCGCCCGGTGAAAGGCAGCGAACAAGGCTCGCGCTTTATCGGCAACCAGTACCAGGTCGAAACCACCTGGACGCCGAGAAGCGATCTCCAGTTCAAGGTGGCCTACGTCTACTTCGACGTCAGCAACAGCCTGCAGCAACATGCCGGGCTGAAAAACATGAACTTCGTGCTGGCGCAGGGCACCTACAGTTTTTAAGTATCAGGTAAGTTAATCGGTGTACGCGGGCGCCCTTAATAATCCCGTACTCAATTAATGACGACAGCCGGCGTGCGGCCGCCTCTATGCGTTACGGCAATGGCGGCTACTCGCCGCCATCCACAGATAAAAGCTAAATAAAAGCAAAAAGATAAATC
>NZ_JVEL01000505.1:0-21085 GCF_001076875.1 Serratia sp. 506_PEND | reverse complement strand
CCGCCGTAAAGCCGAGCAGGCGGCAGCGGAACAAGCGCTGAAAAAGCTGGAGCTTGAATGAGCGAAGTAAAACAACACTGCGGGTTTATCGCCATCGTCGGCCGCCCGAACGTGGGCAAATCGACGTTGCTGAACCAACTGCTGGGGCAGAAGGTTTCCATTACGTCGCGTAAGCCGCAGACGACCCGTCACCGCATCATGGGCATCGACACCGATGGCGCCTATCAGGCGATCTACGTCGATACCCCAGGGCTGCACATCGAAGAAAAACGCGCCATCAACCGTTTGATGAACCGCGCGGCCAGCAGCTCAATCGGCGACGTTGAGCTGGTGATCTTCGTGGTCGAAGGCACCAACTGGACCGCCGACGACGAAATGGTGGTCAACAAGCTGCGCAGCCTGCGTTGCCCGGTATTGCTGGCGATCAACAAGGTCGATAACGTTACCGACAAATCCAAGCTGTTGCCGCACATCGCGTTCCTCAGCCAGCAGATGAATTTCCTCGACGTGGTGCCTATCTCCGCCGAGAAAGGGATGAACGTCGACACCATCGCCGGCATCGTGCGCAAGCTGCTGCCGGAAGCGGAACACCACTTCCCGGAAGATTACATCACCGATCGTTCCCAGCGCTTTATGGCGTCTGAGATCATCCGCGAGAAGTTGATGCGTTTCCTGGGCGAAGAGCTGCCGTACTCAGTGACGGTAGAAATCGAACAGTTCGTGGCCAACGATCGCGGCGGCTACGATGTGCACGGCCTGATCCTGGTTGAGCGCGAAGGCCAGAAGAAAATGGTCATCGGCAACAAGGGCGCCAAGATCAAAACCATCGGCATCGAAGCGCGCCAGGACATGGAACAGATGTTCGACGCCAAAGTGCATCTCGAGCTGTGGGTGAAAGTGAAATCCGGTTGGGCGGACGACGAACGTGCGCTGCGCAGCCTGGGCTATGTTGACGATCTGAAGTAACGATCCGTGGACGGCTGGGAGCGCGCTTTCGTCCTGCATGGGCGGCCGTACAGTGAAACCAGTCTGATGCTGGATCTGTTTACCGAAGGTCATGGGCGGGTGCGTTTGCTGGCGAAAGGCGCGCGCAGCCGCCGCTCCAATCTGAAGGGTTGCCTGCAACCCTTTACCCCCCTGTTAGTGCGCTGGGGCGGCCGCGGTGAAGTGAAAACGCTGCGCAACGCCGAAGCGGTCTCTCTCGGTTTACCCCTCAGCGGCATGATGCTTTACAGCGGCCTGTACGTGAACGAACTGCTGGCGCGCGTGCTGGAGCAGGAAACCAACTACTCGGTGCTGTTCTTCGACTACTTGCAATGCCTGCAGGCGCTGGCGGCGGAAGACAGTTCGCCGGAACAGGCGCTGCGCCAGTTCGAGCTGGCTTTGTTGCATCATCTCGGCTACGGCCTCGATTTTCTGCACTGCGCCGGCAGCGGCCTGCCGGTGGATGACGCCATGACCTACCGCTACCGCGAAGAGAAAGGCTTTATCGCCAGCCTGGTGGTGGATCACTACAGCTTCACCGGGCGTGAACTGCGCGCGCTGGCGGAGCGGCAGTTTCCCGATGCCGAGACGCTGCGCGCCGCCAAGCGCTTCACCCGCATGGCGCTGAAGCCCTACCTCGGCGGCAAGCCGTTGAAGAGCCGCGAACTGTTCCGCCAATTCGTGCGCAAACAGCCGAATACGCCGGTCGACGACGCCTGACCTTTTCCCCTTTTGCCGCCCTGCGCCCGCGTGTAAACTGCTGGCACTGAAAATCGTATTTAGAGGTTGTCATGGCTGATTTGCTGCTGGGCGTCAATATCGATCACATCGCCACGTTACGTAACGCGCGCGGAACCCAATACCCGGATCCGGTTCAGGCGGCATTCATTGCCGAACAGGCGGGGGCCGACGGCATTACCGTGCATCTGCGCGAAGATCGCCGCCATATCACCGACCGCGACGTGCGCTTGTTGCGCCAGACCATCCAGACGCGCATGAACCTGGAGATGGCGGTGACCGACGAGATGCTGGACATCGCCATTGAGCTGCAGCCGCATTTCTGCTGTCTGGTGCCGGAAAAACGCGAGGAAGTGACCACCGAAGGCGGCCTGGACGTCGCCGGCCAGCTGGATAAAATGAGCGTGGCGGTCGAGCGCCTGGCGCAGGCGGGCATTCTGGTTTCGCTGTTCATCGATCCCGATCATCGCCAGATCGACGCGGCGGTGGCGGTGGGCGCCCCTTACATCGAAATCCACACCGGCGCCTACGCGGAAGCGCAGGGCGAGCTGGCGGTACAGGCCGAGCTGCGCCGCATCGCGGTAGCCGCCGCCTACGCGGCCGAGAAGGGGCTGAAGGTCAACGCCGGCCACGGCCTGACCTACCATAACGTGCAGCCGATCGCCGCGCTGCCGGAAATGCACGAGCTCAACATCGGCCATGCGATTATCGGCCAGGCGGTGATGAGCGGGCTGCCGGCCGCGGTTGCCGACATGAAAGTGTTGATGCGGGAAGCGCGCCGGTAATGGCGGTGCTCGGGCTGGGTACCGACATCGTCGAGATGGCGCGTATCGAAGCGGTGGTGGAGCGCAGCGGCGATCGTCTGGCGCGCCGGGTGCTGAGCGACGCCGAGTGGGCGCTGTATCAGCAGCACCAGCAGCCGATCCGCTTTCTGGCCAAACGTTTCGCGGTGAAAGAGGCCGCCGCCAAGGCGTTCGGCACCGGCATTCGCAACGGCCTGGCGTTCAACCAGTTCGAGGTGTTCAACGATGCGTTGGGCAAACCGAATATTCGTTTGCACGGTCGCGCCGCCGAACTGGCGGGGGAGATGGGGGTCACCGCGATCCACGTTTCGCTGGCCGACGAACGGCGTTATGCCTGCGCGACGGTGATCGTCGAAAGCTGAAAAGAGAAAGGGCGCCTGTGGCGCCCTTGTCAGTCCTGCGGCGATTAAATGCGATCGGCGTGGTGCAACACCACGAACTTGTCCCACAGCTGCTCATTAGTCTCGCGATGCTGCGGATCGGTGATGATGGTGTTGTCGATAGGGCAAACCTGCTGACAGGTCGGCGTATCGTAATGACCAACGCACTCGGTGCAGCGATCGGTATCGATTTGGTAAATGTCATCACCCATCGAAATTGCCTGGTTCGGGCATTCCGGCTCGCACATGTCGCAGTTGATGCATTTCTTGGTAATCAGCAGTGCCATTGTCAGTTATCTTTCCATCGGTGTGCTCGGGCTGGCGCGCAATCTATCATAGAATCGCCGCGCAACGGGCACTTTTTCGTCATCTTACCGCTTAGGGTAACTCAGGCGGATCGTCAGCCAACTGATCGAAATCAACCATTCTCTGCCCGTCAAACACCCAGCGTTTATCTGCATCTGCGATGCGTATCGTAGGCATCACTTCGGGATGGGCAATCCGTATTCCCGCCTCTTGGGCAAACAACCCGATAAAATCGAACGCGCTTAAGGGATCATCAATGATCTGGTGCTGTTGGTCGCGATCGCTCAGCACCAGCAACGGCACCTGGTAATTCTGCCGGGTATCGCCGCTGTGGCGTAAAGAACGCCCACCGCCGATATCCTTGTGGGAAAGGCCGTGATCGGAGAAATAGAACAGTTTAAACGGTGCGCCGCTCTGTTTCAGGCTGTGATAAACCTGCTCGATAAAACGGTCGGTCTTGCGGTAGGTAGAGAGATAGCAGGCCAGCTCCTTATTCGGCGACTCGACGCTCGGCGGTTCGCCGTTAAGCCGCTCGCAAAAGTCGGCGTGCGAGCCCATCAGATGCAGCACATACAGATTGCCTTGTCCTTGGCGACGCAATAATGGGTCAAATATCGGCAGCAGCGCATCGTCATCGGTATTGCGCGATTGGAAGTCGCCTTTCTTCAGGAAATAATGGCTATCGCTGAACATGGCGATTTTTGATACCGGCGTATCGAATTGTCCGAACATGCCCTGATTGGACAGCCAGTGGGTTTTGAGACCGGCGGCTTTTGCCAGGGTGATGATATTATCTCCGATGGCAATGTTGTGGCCGTTGCTCAAAGCCAGCGTGCGAGGAAGCGATTCGAACGTATTTGGCGCAGTGGAAATATAATTGCTGTAAAATCGTCCATTGGCATTATCCAGAAACGGCGTAGTGGACACCGGATAACCAAATAATGACATATGATCTTTGCGCATACTTTCGCCGACGATAATGACATAGTTTCCATTTGTCGGTGCGCCTGCGGTTATTGACCAAGTATCCGGTGTTGTAGCACCGGCACTTAATTCATCAACCTGCTGTTGGTATTGATGGTAAGCCGAGTAGAGGGATAAAAAGAAGTCAGGCAATTTAAGATTCGCCACACCGCCATTGAAGGCTCTGGCGATAATGATAACCATCAGCAGGGCTAGCAAGGGAAGTATAGTTTTTTTTGAAATGGCTTGCCGCCAAATAAATAGGCCGAGAATGGCCAGCATAACCAGAATGGCGGCGGGCAGCAGATAACAACTGGCCGGCAGGGTCTGCAAAAACTCCCTCGCTTCTATGAGGTTGGTTTGCAACAGGGCGGACATCACGGCAGCGGAAGGGGTACCGTAAATGGCCCCGACCGGCGCATACAGCGCGCACAGCAGAATAAACGGAATAATCAGGCCGTATCGGGTAAGCGAATGAATAGATAATAATAGCAAAGTAAGCGCAATAAAAAGAATATCAATACCTTTTCCACCGCTGTATCCCATCGCCTTGATTAGAATCAATGCAGTAATGACATAGAGCAAAAAGGTACGCAGAATCGGATGCGTCACGGAATGCCGCAACTTATCTAAAATAACAGTGTGTGTATTCATAATGGTATCGTTAAATAATGCTGTCCATGCACGCCCAATTATTGATCGATAATTGAGCAGGTCACCGCCCGCACATTATTTTTCGAATGCAGAGAAGGGAAATAATTGAACTGGCGGCGTTTTATCGGCCGCCATTATACGCGTCAAACCAACTTTTTCATTAACTGTTCGCTGTGCTTGATGCGATCGCGGGCATGATCGAGATCGTGCTGGATCAGGGCCATAAACAACAGGTCGGTGAGGGCGAACTGGGCCGTGCTGGAGGAGATGGCCGCGCTGCGGGTATGGGGCTCTTCGGCGATGGTATAGAGGCAGTGGTCCGCGCGTTGCTGCAGACCATTGGGCGAGAAGCTGGTCAGCGCCAGCACCCTGGCGCCGGCCTGGCGCGCCTCTTCCGCCGCCAGATTGATTTCACGCCGTTCGCCGCTGAAGGAGATAGCCAGCAGCAGATCGCGCTTGTCCAGCGCCTGCACCGCCGCCAACTGGACGTGCATGTCCGCTTCGGCCACCGCCATCACGCCGATTTTCAGCAGCTTGAAGGAAAAATCCTTGGCCACCAGCCCGGAGGCGCCGATGCCGATCAGCATCACCCGGCGCGCCTGGCGCAGCATGTCCAGCGCCTGATGCAGCCGTTCTTCGCTGTTGATGTCCAGCGTCGCGCGCAGCGCCGCCTGCTTTTCCGCCAGCAGCTTTTCACCGACGGTTTTCAGCGTGTCGCTGCTGAGGATGTGGTTGTGAACGGTCACTACCGGTTCAACCTGTGGCTGAGCCAGCGTCTCGCTCAGCGCCAGCTTCAGCGCCGGGAAACCTTTATAGCCCAGTTTTTGGGCGAACTTCACCACGCTCGACTGGCTGATGCCGGCCAACTGGGCCAGCTTTTGCGAGCTGAGATGGCGCGCCTGCTCGGCGTTATTCAGCAGAAAGTCCGCCAGCTTGCGGTCGTTTTGCGCCAGTGTCGGATACATCTGGCGAATGCGCAGAAGGGTACTCATTGTTCTTTCCCTGGAAACCAGCGGCCATTTTGCCATGCAGAGGGCGAAAACGCGCGGTGAAAATTTTTGTGAGCTCACCGTTAAAATAGCAAATAGCGCTCGCTTTGTTGAATAAAATATTCAAATATTGATTAAGTTTTGTGAATTAAAAATTCAAAGGTGAACAGATGAACTTAGGCGCACTGGTATCGGAAACCCGCAACCCGGCCACCATGGGGCTGGATGAAATGTCGACGCTGGACATGGTCCGTTGCTTTAACCAGGAAGATCGCAAGGTGCCGGAGGCGATTGAACAGGTGCTGCCGGCGATTGCGCAGGCGGTCNGCGTTGAAGGCCGGCGGCCGGTTGATTTATTTGGGCGCCGGCACCAGCGGCCGCCTGGGGGTATTGGATGCCTCCGAGTGCCCGCCGACCTTCGGCGTGCCGCACGGCGTGGTGGTGGGGCTGATCGCCGGCGGGCCGGGCGCGCTGCTCAAAGCGGTGGAGGGGGCGGAAGATGACGAGACCCTGGGCGAAGCCGATCTCCGGGCGCTGAACCTCAGCGCCATCGATATGGTGGTGGGGCTGGCGGCCTCGGGGCGCACGCCCTACGTGATCGGCGCACTGCGCTATGCGCGCGGACTGGGCTGCCCGACGGCGGCCATCTCCTGCAACCCGGATTCGCCGATTGCGCACGAAGCGCAGGTGGCGATTTCGCCGGTGGTAGGGCCGGAGGCGCTGACCGGTTCGACGCGCCTGAAATCCGGCACTGCGCAGAAACTGGTGCTCAACATGCTGTCGACCGGCGCGATGGTCAAACTGGGCAAGGTTTACCAGAACCTGATGGTGGACGTGAAGGCCACCAACGTCAAACTGGTGGATCGCGCCTGCCGCATCGTGGTTGAGGCCACCGGCGCCGAACGCGCTCAGGCGGAAGCGGCGCTGGCGCAGACCGGCTTTGAGGTTAAACCGGCGATCCTGATGCTTTTGGCCGGCGTCAGCGCCGAAGAGGCGCAGCAGCGGCTGCAGCGGCACGATGGCTACCTGCGCGCGGCGCTGGCGCGTTAATTCACGGTGGGGGCGGCGATGGACAAGACAACGGCATTGGCGACACAGATCCTGGCGGGCGTGGGGGGCGAGGGCAATATCCTCAAACTGGAGAACTGCATGACGCGGGTGCGCGTTGAGGTCAGCGACGAGCAGCGTCTGGACCTGGCCGCCCTCAAGCAGCTGCCCGGCGTGAAAGGCTATATCAAACAGGGTGAGCAGCATCAGTTTATCGTCGGCCCGGGCGCCGCCGCCAAGGTGGTGGACGCCATGCGCGGGCTGTTGAGCGGCAGCGCGCAGCCCGTCGTCGCCGTCGGTGACGCCGCCCGCACCAAGGCGCAGGCCAAGCAAAAATACGCTGCGCCGATGAGCGGCGCGCTGAAAAAGCTGGCCGACGTTTTTATTCCGCTGATCCCGGCGTTTATCGCCTCGGGCCTGATCACCGGCATCATCAACCTGCTGAAACGGCCCGACATCGCCGGTCAGCTGGCCGTGGACTACCCGAACGCGCTGGGGCTGCTGGCGATCTTCGGCAGCGCGGTGTTCGCCATCATGAACATTCTGGTCGGGGTCAACGCCGCGCGGGTATTCGGCGGCTCGCAGGCGATGGGCGGCGTGATGGCCGGCATTCTCTCCAGCCCGGCGCTGGCGCAGATCACGTTGTTCGGGGAGGCGCTGCAGCCGGGGCGCGGCGGGGTGATCGCCGTGCTGCTGGTGGTGGCGTTGATGTGCTGGGTGGAGAAACGCCTGCGCACGCTGTTGCCGGAGTCGGTCGAGCTGATCCTTAACCCGCTGCTGACCACGCTGGTCACCGCCTCATTGGCGATCCTGATCCTGCAGCCGATCGGGGGTTATATTTCCGATGCCATCGCCCACGGCGCCAATCTGGCGATCGACAAGGGCGGGCTGCTGGTGGGGGCGTTGCTCTCGGGGCTGTTCCTGCCGCTGGTGCTCTCCGGCCTGCATCAGGGGTTGGTGCCGATCCACGTCGAGCTGGTGCAGGCGCACGGTTCCAACCCGCTGCTGCCGATCCTGGCGATGGCCGGCGTCGGTCAGGTGGGGGCGGCGCTGGCGGTGCTGTTGAAAACCCGCAACGCGCGACTGAAGAAGGTGATCAAAGGGGCGTTGCCGGTCGGCATTCTCGGCATCGGCGAGCCGCTGATCTTCGGGGTGACGCTGCCGCTGGGCCGGCCGTTTATCGGCGCCTGCCTCGGCGGCGCGGTAGGCGGCGCGCTAATCAGCTACTGGAAAGTGGCGACGGTGATTACCTTCGGCATTTCGGGGCTGCCTTTGGCGTTGACCATCGTCTCAGGTAAGGTGATGTTGTATCTGGCGGGGATGCTGATTACGATTATCGCCGGTTTTCTCTTCACCTGGATGATGGGGTTCAACGATCCCGAGGAGTAGCGTTTGAGCGACAAGCAGCAACAACCGGCCGCAGAGGGGCGCCGCGTGGTCTTCTTTGATCTGGACGGCACCCTGCATCAGGAGGATATGTTCGGCAGTTTCTTGCGCTTTCTGCTGCGCCGCTTACCGCTGAACCTGTTGCTGGTGATACCGCTGCTGCCGCCGATCGGGTTGGCGCTGCTGCTGCTGGGGCGCGCCGCGCGTTGGCCGATGAGCCTGCTGCTGTGGGCGATCACTTTCGGGCGCTCCGAAGCGACGCTGAAGGCGCTGGAGCGGCAGTTTATCGAGGCTTTCCGCCAGAAGGTGACCGCGTTTCCGGTGGTGCAAATGCGGCTGCGGCAGTATTTGGATGAACACGATGCCGAGGTGTGGCTGATTACCGGCTCGCCGGAGCAACTGGTGGAGCAGGTGTATCGGGATTCGGCGTTTCTGCCGCGGGTGCGGTTGATCGGCAGCCGCATCACGCGACGCTGCGGCGGTTGGGTCTTGACCTTGCGCTGCCTGGGGGCGCAGAAAGTGGTGCAGCTGGAACAGCGGCTCGGCGCGCCGCTGAAGCTTTACAGCGGTTACAGCGACAGCAAGCAGGACAATCCGCTGCTGTTTTTTTGCGAACACCGCTGGCGGGTAAGCAAGCAGGGCGAGCTGCAGCAGCTGGAATAAACAAAGGGCGGAGAATTCCGCCCTTTGCTGTTATCGCTGCCGCGATCAGTCGTCGGTTACGTCGTGCGGTTTGCGCCCGAGCTGCCAAATCTTCTCCGCATAATGCCCCAACGCCCACAGGCTCAGGCCGAGCAGCGCGAAGAAAATCGCCTTCGGCATGCTGTCCCAGAAAAACTCGAACAGGCGGGTATACAGGTTGATGCCGAGGAAGGTCAGTCCGAAACCGCGCAGCATGGCGTCGTCATGCTTCAACCCCAGCCAGATGGCGGCGAGGGCGGCCAGCCCGAACAGCAGGCTCCAGTGGAACAGCTCAATCTGGCGCGCGCGGTACCAACTGTCGAGATCGCCGTAGTTGCCGAAGATGGACAGCAGCCACAGCGCGATGAACAGGTACAGCAGGCCCATCGCCAGCGACACCCGCTGCAGGCCGCGCTGCGCCAATAGTGGCCGCAGCAGCAATGCGGCGGCGATCAGCACCGCGCCGAAGGCGATAAAGCGGATCGGGTAGCTCATGCCGAGCCAGTAGGCGCCCCAGCCGGACAGGTAGCCGGTCTCGGCGCCGAAGGCATTGCCGAGCGACAGCAGGGCGAACCACCACACCAGCCCGGAGCGGCTGAACCAGCCGATCGCGCCGTACAGCAGCGCGGCGACCAGCAGCAGTACGGAAACCCGGCCGCTGCCGTTATCCAGCCAGACCCCCAACTGCCATAAGGCGCAGGCGGTAAGCAACACGGCGACAAACAATGCCGCCTCGTTGCCGTAACGTTTTTCCGGGTGCCGTTGGCGGCGGCGCAGCGCCCAGACGTAGGCCAGCGCCGCCAACACCCCGGCGATCGCCATGCGTACCGGCGCGTCGAAGCGGAACAGTTCGCTCAGCCATGCAAGCAGTGCGCTGTCGGCGAACAGGCTGGTGACGGCGATCAGCAGCGAGGCCAGCGCGGCGAGAAACGCATAGCGCGCCAGCCGCCGCCAATCGAAAGGTTGTACGTCCACATGCAGCAGCAGTTGCTGCCGTTGTTCGGGCGTCATGGCGCCTTCCCCAACCCAGCCGTCCAGCGCCTTGCGCACCACGACGGCGTTCTTTTTACTGAGTTTCATGCTTCTTGTCCCTGAATCACATGCTGATTCGGCCAGTATAGCCATTGGTGGGCGGCTACGACAAAGGGAGGCTAGTGTGTATAATGCCCGCCGCAAAAGCGCACGAGGAATTATGCGATGACTGAATATAACGATGAGTACTGGATGCGTCAGGCATTGCAGCTGGCCCTGCGCGCGCAGGAAGAGGGCGAGGTGCCGGTGGGTGCGCTGCTGGTGCTGGACAATCAGGTCATCGGCGAGGGCTGGAACCGCCCGATCGGCCGACACGATCCTACCGCGCACGCCGAGATCATGGCGCTGCGCCAGGGCGGCGCGGTGCTGCAAAACTACCGCTTGTTGAACGCCACGCTGTACGTCACGCTGGAGCCCTGCGTGATGTGCGCCGGCGCGATGGTGCACAGCCGTATCCGCCGGTTGGTGTATGGCGCCGCCGACGAGAAAACCGGCGCGGCCGGTTCGCTGGTGGATATTTTGCGCCATCCGGGCATGAATCATCAGGTGGAGATCGTCTCGGGCGTGCTGGCGGACGAATGCGCCGCCACCCTGAGCAATTTCTTCCGCCTGCGCCGCGAACAGAAAAAAGCGCTCAGGCTGGCGCAGCGGGCGGCGGATAAGCCGGAATAATCAGTAGTTGAGCGCCAGTTCCGGCATCACCGTCGGATAGCCTTTTCCCAACGCTTCCTGCTCGGCGGCCGCTTGCGCCGCCTTTCTCTCTTTTTCCTGCAGATAGCCCACCAGGCTGACCTGATAGCGGCGGATATTTTCTACATAGTTGTAGGCTTCACGCCCGCGCGCATAGCCGTAGGTCAACTGCGGGTAGTAGCGCTTTTGGCTGAGCATCGGCAGGCGCTGTTTGACGTCGACCCAGCTGTCCGGGTTGCCTTTTTGCGTCTTGGTCAGCTTGCGCGCGTCCAGCATGTGGCCCCAGCCCATGTTGTAGGCCGCCAGCGAGAACCAGATGCGTTCGTCTTCCGGCACGCTGTCCGGCACCTTGGCCATCAGCCGCTGCAGGTAGAGCGCGCCGCCCTGAATGCTCTCTTCCGGATCGAGGCGGTCGTTGACCCCCAGGCCGTCGGCGGTGGCGCGGGTCAGCATCATCAGGCCGCGCACGCCGGTGGGGGAGGTGGCCTGCGGATTCCAGTGCGATTCCTGATAGGCGATGGCCGCCAGCAGCTTCCAGTCGATCTCGTTGGCGTGCTTCTCGAACAGTGGGCGGAAGTTGGGCAGCACCGAGTCGATGGCCGACAGGAAGGTTTTGGTGTCCACATAGTCGAAGCTGCCGACGTGGCCGAGGTACTTCTCTTCCAGCCGCGCCAGGGTGCCGTCGTCCACCATCTGGCTGTAGAAATCCAGCATCGCCGCGTACAGACTGTCGTCGCCGTCGCGTTTCAGATACCAGGTGACCGGCTCTTCGTCGGTGACGTCGAACGCCACCGCCAGCTGCGGATGGATGCGCTGCAGCAGCGCGATGGTCACCGAATCGCCGAGGGTGTAGTCCAGCTTGCCGTCGGCAACCCGCTCCAGCAGCTCTTTGGAGGTGAGATCGCTGGAGGACTCCCAAGTGAGATCCGGGTATTTATCCTGCTTGAGCTGTTTTAGCGTGCTGACGTGCGCGGAACCGGAGGCGACCGCCAGCTTGCCTTTGATGTCGGCGAAGCTTTTCGGCCGCGGGGTGCCCAGCCGGTACACCAGCTGTTGGGAAACAGAGTAGTAGGCCGGGCCAGTGCGTGCGCGGCTGAGGCGTTCCTGGTTGTAGATAAGGCCCGCCGCCAGCAGGTCTGCGTCGTCGTCGTCCAGATCGTCGAACAGGTCATTGATGTTCTGATGGGGGATCACCACCAGCTTCACCCCGAGGTAGTTGGCGAAGCGCTTGGCCAGTTCGTAGTCGAGCCCACCTGGCCCTTGCTTGGTGTTGAAATAGGTCAGCGGGGAGTTCAGCGTGCTGATACGCAACTCGCCGCGGGAAATGATCTCCTGGAGTTGCCCGCCCTGGCCGCTGCGCCAGGTGATATTGGGCCACAGCGCGAGAGCCAGAAGCAGGGTGACAACGCCGATGAGAATGTAGTTTATTTTAAGACGTTTCAAATAGTTATCCAGTGGTGGCACAGGTGCACCGGCGACGACAACCGCGACTTTTCTCATGGTTAAATCACCAGTGCGGGGGGCATTTTGCGCAACAAAACGCCAGTGTGCAACTTTATTGACACGTTATGACAATTCGACGGTGCGGCATGCTTTTATCAATAATCCCTACGCAAACGGTTTCGTCGGCGGCGAGGATTCTCTATAATGACGCGCGTTTTCCCCTGTTGCGCCCAATGAAGCGTCTTATCCGTCGCTTCGAAGACGAGAGAACTTTGATTATGGAAATTCTGCGTGGTTCGCCCGCTTTATCGGCTTTTCGCATTACCAAACTGCTGTCCCGCTGCCAGGACGCTCACCTGCCCGTCAGTGATATCTACGCCGAGTACGTCCACTTTGCCGATGTCAGCGCACCGCTAAGTGCCGAAGAACACGCCAAGCTTCAGCGTCTGCTCAAGTACGGTCCTTCTCTCGCCGAACACGCTCCCGAAGGTCGGCTGCTGCTGGTTACGCCGCGCCCGGGCACCATTTCTCCCTGGTCTTCCAAAGCCACCGACATCGCCCACAACTGCGGTTTGCAGCAGGTGCTGCGGTTGGAGCGCGGCCTGGCGTTCTACGTCAAGGCGCCCGAGCTGACGGAAACCCAGTGGCGCCAACTCGCCGCGCTGTTGCACGATCGCATGATGGAAACCGTCTTCAGCGAGCTGCAACAGGCCGAACAGCTGTTCGCGCACCATCAGCCGGCGCCGTATCAGTCGGTCGACGTGCTGGGCGCAGGGCGCACCGCGCTGGAGCAGGCCAACGTCCGGCTCGGCCTGGCGCTGGCGCAGGACGAGATCGACTACCTGCTGAATGCCTTTACCGGTTTGGGGCGCAACCCGACGGATATCGAACTCTATATGTTCGCGCAGGCCAACTCCGAGCATTGCCGCCACAAGATTTTCAACGCCGACTGGATCATCGACGGCGAACAGCAGCCTAAATCGCTGTTCAAAATGATCAAGAACACCTATGAGCAGACGCCGGACTACGTGCTGTCGGCGTATAAAGATAACGCCGCCGTGATGGAAGGTTCGCAGGTCGGCCGCTTCTTCGCCGCGCCGGACAACGGCACGTACGATTACCATCAGGAAGACGCGCACATCCTGATGAAGGTGGAAACCCACAACCACCCGACGGCGATCTCGCCGTGGCCGGGCGCCGCGACCGGCTCCGGCGGCGAGATCCGCGACGAGGGCGCCGCCGGCCGCGGCGCCAAGCCGAAGGCCGGCCTGGTGGGTTTCTCGGTGTCCAACCTGCGCATTCCCGGCTTTGAACAGCCGTGGGAGCAGGACTTCGGCAAACCGGAACGCATCGTCACCGCGCTGGATATCATGACCGAAGGCCCGCTGGGCGGCGCGGCGTTCAACAACGAATTCGGCCGTCCGGCGCTGCTGGGCTACTTCCGCACCTATGAAGAGCGCGTCAACAGCCATAACGGCGTCGAGCTGCGCGGCTACCACAAACCGATCATGCTGGCGGGCGGCATCGGCAACATCCGCGCCGATCACGTCCAGAAAGGGGAAATCACCGTCGGCGCCAAGCTGGTAGTGCTGGGCGGCCCGGCGATGAATATCGGCCTGGGCGGCGGCGCGGCGTCATCGATGGCGTCAGGCCAGTCCGATGCCGATCTGGATTTCGCGTCGGTGCAGCGCGACAACCCGGAAATGGAACGCCGCTGTCAGGAAGTGATCGACCGCTGCTGGCAGCTGGGCGACCAGAACCCGATCCTGTTTATCCATGACGTCGGCGCCGGCGGCCTGTCCAACGCCATGCCGGAGCTGGTGAGCGACGGCGGCCGCGGCGGCCGCTTCGAGCTGCGCGATATCCTCAACGACGAGCCGGGCATGAGCCCGCTGGAAGTGTGGTGCAACGAATCGCAGGAACGTTACGTGATGGCGATCGCCCCGGCGCAGATGGCGCAGTTCGATGAGATCTGCCGCCGCGAGCGCGCGCCTTACGCGGTGATCGGCGAAGCGACCGAAGAACAGCACCTGACGCTGAACGACCGCCACTTCGACAACCAACCGATCGACATGCCGCTGGACGTGCTGCTCGGCAAAACGCCGAAGATGACCCGCGACGTGACCCGTCTGCAGGCGCAGGGCCAGGCGGTGCAGCGTGAGAACATCACGCTGGCCGACGCGGTGAAGCGCGTGCTGCATCTGCCGGCCGTCGCGGAGAAAACCTTCCTGATCACCATCGGCGACCGCACCGTCACCGGCATGGTGGCGCGCGACCAAATGGTCGGCCCGTGGCAGATCCCGGTGGCCGACTGCGCGGTCACCACCGCCAGCCTGGACAGTTATTACGGCGAGGCGATGTCGCTCGGCGAACGCGCGCCGGTGGCGCTGCTGGACTTCGCCGCTTCCGGCCGCCTGGCGGTCGGGGAAGCGCTGACCAACCTGGCCGCTACGGAAATCGGCAGCCTGAAGCGCGTGAAGCTGTCCGCCAACTGGATGGCCGCCGCCGGCCACCCGGGTGAAGACGCCGGCCTGTACGAGGCGGTAAAAGCGGTGGGTGAAGAACTGTGCCCGGCGCTGGGCATCACCATTCCGGTGGGTAAAGACTCCATGTCGATGAAAACCCGCTGGCAGGAAGGCAATGAACAGCGTGAAATGACCTCGCCGCTGTCGCTGGTCATCACCGCCTTCGCCCGTGTGGAAGACGTGCGCCATACCGTGACGCCGCAATTGCGCACGGATAAGGGCGACAGCGCGCTGCTGTTGATCGACCTGGGCAACGGGCATAACGCGCTGGGCGCCACCGCGCTGGCGCAGGTTTATCGCCAACTGGGCGACAAACCGGCCGACGTGCGCAACGTCGCGCAGCTGGCGGGCTTCTTCAACGCCATGCAGCAGTTGGTGGCCGATCGCGCGCTGCTGGCTTACCACGATCGCGCCGACGGCGGTCTGCTGGTGACGCTGGCGGAGATGGCCTTCGCCGGTCACTGCGGCGTAGAGGTTAACCTCGATGGCCTCGGCGACGATGCGCTGGCGGTGCTGTTCAACGAAGAGTTGGGCGCGGTGATCCAGGTGAGCGCCGAACGTCTTGACGACGTGAAGCGGGCGTTCGCGCAGCACGGGCTGACCGACAACGTGCATCACATCGGCAGCGCGCAGGCCGGCGATCGTTTCGTCATCAACCAACATGGCAAGGCGCTGTACAGCGAAAGCCGCAATACGCTGCGCACCTGGTGGGCGGAAACCACCTGGCAGATGCAGCGTCTGCGCGACAACCCGGCGTGCGCCGATCAGGAACATCAGGCCAAGCAGGATGAACAAGATCCCGGCCTGAACGTGAAGCTGACTTTCGCACCCGAGGAAGACATCGCCGCGCCGTACATCGCCAAGGGCGCTCGCCCGAAAGTGGCGGTGCTGCGCGAGCAGGGGGTGAACTCCCACGTTGAAATGGCGGCGGCGTTCCACCGCGCCGGCTTTGACGCGGTGGACGTGCACATGAGCGATCTGCTGGCAGGGCGCCGCGATCTGCAGGACTTCCACACGCTGGTGGCCTGCGGCGGCTTCTCTTACGGCGACGTACTGGGCGCCGGCGAAGGCTGGGCGAAGTCTATCCTGTTCAACGAGCGGGTGCGTGACGAGTTCGAGGCGTTCTTCCACCGTCCGCAGACGCTGGCGCTGGGCGTATGCAACGGCTGCCAGATGATGTCCAACCTGCGCGAGCTGATCCCGGGCGCCGAACACTGGCCGCGCTTCGTGCGTAACCTGTCGGATCGCTTCGAGGCGCGCTTCAGCCTGGTGGAAGTGGCGGCCAGCCCGTCGCTGTTCATGCAAGGTATGACCGGTTCGCGCATGCCGATCGCCGTTTCCCACGGTGAAGGGCACGTCGAAGTGCGCGATGCGGCGCATCTGGCGGCGCTGGAAAGCCATGGCCTGGTGGCGCTGCGTTTCGTCAACAACGCCGGTCAGGTCACGGAGGCTTACCCGGCTAACCCGAACGGTTCGCCGAACGGCATTACCGCCGTGACCAGCGCCAACGGGCGCGCCACGGTGATGATGCCGCACCCGGAACGCGTGTTCCGCACCGTCAGCAACTCCTGGCACCCGGAAGAGTGGGGCGAGGACAGCCCGTGGATGCGCATGTTCCGCAACGCCCGTAAGCAACTGGGTTAAAAGCGGCCACCACCGTACAGAGGGCGCAAGCAATTGCGCCCTTTTTTATGGCCGGCGTTCGCCGTCTGGCGGCAGTGTCTGCATTTTGCGACAGGCGCTATTTTTCGTGTCGCTAAATGGAGACATTTAACTATTTGATTTTATTGGTGGTAAGCAGGTTTGACTTTAGTTGTCTGCATTTGGCGACAGCGCGGCGTTTTTTTCATCATTCATCACCGTGTAATGGACGAGGGAATTTGCTGATTTTATTTTATTTTCAAATAAAATCATTGTGTTATGATTTTTATTGCAAAATTGGCACGCTACGTGCATTATTCTCGGCGGCTGCTCATTCACCTTTTTATGACGGCGCCGTCATTAGACGGCAAATCGCCTCATAAGCCTCCGAATGATGCCAAAGAAATGGTGCCTATCGTCCAACCAAACCGATAACAGACCGTGCAAGCGGCTTTATCAAGCATCGGGCGACACGTGGAGTGAGGCACCGCCTGTATCCAACTGTGATGAAGGGTTCATCAATCCTGGATACTTACGGATGCTATTCGTCCTGTTCGATGCCAGCCGCTGCGCTACATCACCCTGGGGACGAGGTTTAAGGGCATCCACACTTTCCTTGCGTTGGGGCAAGTTTCTTGCCCCGATGTCAATTCTCAACGCTGCGCTTATGCCCGTTTCGTTGCCTATGTCCTCGAACGCAGACGCTATCCCCACACGCTCGTTTTCGCACCGGTTGATGTTACCGGGGCCGCATGCCGTCGGCAGGCCAGGCCCATGGGCGCGGTTCGCCGATTCTGCCGCTTTTTCCTTGTGCGTTCAGGATTCTCCCCTGCCGGGCTTTTCTCTTTCCGGCGAGTCAGTTAGCATCGTGACAGAGCTGAGAGAATGAGATGATTTCGTTGAAAAAATGGCGTTTATTCCCCCGTTCGCTGCGGCAATTGGTGCTGCTGGCCTTCCTGTTGGTGCTGCTGCCGCTGTTGGTGCTGGCCTATCAAGCCTACCAGAGCCTGGATCACCTCAGCGCGCAGGCGGCGGACATTAACCGCACCACGCTGGTGGACGCGCGGCGCAGCGAGGCGATGACCAGCGTGGCGCTGGAGATGGAGCGCAGCTATCGTCAGTACTGCGTGCTGGTCGATCCTACGCTGCAGAAGCTGTACCAGAACCAGCGCAAACAGTATTCGCAGATGCTGGACGCCCATGCGCCGATTCTGCCGGACGAGCGCTACTACCAAACGCTGCGTCAGTTGCTGACCCAGCTGGCGGCGATCAAATGCCATAACAGCGGGCCGGACCAAGAGGCTTCGGCCTTGCTCGAATCGTTCTCCCGTTCCAACGCCGAAATGGTGCAGGCCACGCGCGCGGTGGTGTTCTCGCGTGGCCAGCAGCTGCAGCAAGCCATCGCCGAGCGCGGCCAGTTCTTCGGCTGGCAGGCGCTGCTGCTGTTCCTGGTCAGCGTGCTGCTGGTGGTGCTGTTTACCCGCATGATCATCGGGCCGGTCAAGGCCGTGGAACGGATGATCAACCGCCTGGGGGAGGGGCGTGCGCTGGGCAGCACCGCATCGTTCAAAGGGCCGCGCGAGCTGCGTTCGCTGGCGCAGCGCATCATTTGGCTGAGCGAGCGGTTGGCGTGGCTGGAATCGCAGCGCCACGAATTCTTGCGCCATATCTCGCACGAGTTGAAAACGCCGCTGGCCAGCATGCGCGAAGGCACCGAGCTGCTGGCCGACGAGGTGGCGGGGCCGCTGACTTCCGATCAGAAAGAGGTGGTGGCGATCCTCGACAACAGCAGTCGCCACCTGCAGCAGCTGATTGAACAGCTGCTGGATTACAACCGCAAACTGGCCGATGGCCCGGCGGAACACGAGAACGTCGAGCTGCGCGAGATGGTCGATTTGGTGGTCGCCGCGCACAGTTTGCCGGCGCGGGCGAAGATGATTTCCACCGAAATCGCGCTGGAGGCGGAAATCTGCTGGGCAGAGCCTACGCTATTAATGCGCGTGCTGGATAATCTCTACTCCAATGCGGTGCACTACGGCAAGGAATCCGGTAACATTTGGATCCGCAGCCGTCAGGTTGGACAACGGGTGCAAATCGACGTCGCCAATACCGGCACGCCGATCCCCGAGGCTGAAAGAGCCATGATTTTCGAGCCTTTTTTCCAGGGTAGTCACCAGCGAAAAGGGGCGGTAAAAGGAAGCGGACTGGGGTTGAGCATCGCTCAGGACTGTATCCGTCGCATGCGCGGTGAGCTGCAACTGGCGACGGTCGCCGGTGCAGACGTCTGCTTCCGCATTGAACTGCCGTTAACCGCCGAGAATGAATAAATAATGTACACATGGTCTAAGCGCCTTCGTCTTTCACAGACCGAACGTTCACCGCGTGCCACGCACAGAGCGCCGCTCGGCAAACGCCCGATCAGCTGGTTGGGCGCCGTTTTCTTTATGCCGCTGTTGCTGGCGGGCTGCGTCGATCGCGCCGTCAGCGGCGGCCTGAGCGCTCAGCAGCAAGAGGCGATCCCGGATACCAAGGTGATCGATTACCGCACCGCGGCTTGCGATACCCTGTGGCAGTTGGACGACAAGGATGCGCTGGATAACGCGCTCTACTGGCTGCGCGCGATGGACTGCGCCGATCGCATCGGCTCAACCCAGGCGCGCGCGCTGGCGAAAACGGTGCCGGGCGACAGCTGGTCCGGCGTTTTCAAACAGAGCATCCTGCTGGGGAGCGCACAGCCGACCTCCGGCGAACGCCGCCAGATGATCGACAGGATCAACAGCTACCGGATGGAGTTCCCCGGCTCGCTGCGTCCACTGACGCAGCTGTGGCGCCAGCAGCAGATGCTGCAGATCACGCTGTTCGATGAGAAAGCGCGTTATCAGCATCTGCAGGAGAGCAGCGACAGCCAGATCGATTCGCTGCGCCAGAGCCAGGCGCGCTTGCAATCGCAGCTGCAGGACACCTCGCGCAAGCTGGAAAACCTGACCGACATCGAGCGCCAGCTCTCATCGCGCAAGCAGTTGCAAGGGGAAATACCGGACAGCGGCGCGGGCTCGCAAAAGGGCGACGCCGCCCGTAAAAACGGCGCGGCCGCCAAAGGGGCTGAGCCGCAGGACGAACCGGAAAAGGGCACTGCGCTGCCGGTTGAACCGGAAGACACCTATACGCCGCACCCCGCCAATAAGGAGTCCCACGCGCAATGACCGCACGCAAACCGGCCAACCTGTTATTGGTTGACGACGATCCCAGCCTGCTGAAGCTGCTGGGCATGCGCCTGACCAGCGAAGGTTTTCACGTCACCACCGCCGAAAGCGGCCAGGAAGCGCTGCGCCTGCTGGCGCGCGAGCAGATCGATCTGGTGATCAGCGATCTGCGCATGGATGAGATGGACGGCATGGCGCTGTTCGCCGAGATCCAAAAACATCAGCCGGGCATGCCGGTGATCATTCTCACCGCGCACGGTTCGATTCCCGATGCGGTGGCCGCTACCCAGCAGGGGGTGTTCAGCTTTCTCACCAAGCCGGTGGATCGCGATGCGCTGTACAAGGCCATCGACGAGGCGCTCGCGCTGTCGGCCAGCCCGGCCGGCGACGATGCCTGGCGGGAAGACATCGTCACCCGCAGTCCGTTGATGCTGCGCCTGCTGGAGCAGGTGAAAATGGTGGCCCAGTCAGACGTCAGCGTGTTGATCAACGGCCAGAGCGGCACCGGTAAAGAGGTGGTGGCGCAGGCGATCCACGCGGCCAGCCCGCGCGCCAGCAAGGCGTTCATCGCCATCAACTGCGGCGCGCTGCCGGAGCAACTGCTGGAGTCCGAACTGTTCGGCCACGCCAAGGGCGCCTTCACCGGCGCGGTCAGCAGCCGCGAAGGGCTGTTCCAGGCGGCGGCGGGCGGCACGCTGTTCCTCGACGAGATCGGCGATATGCCGCTGTCGCTGCAGGTGAAGCTGCTGCGCGTGCTGCAGGAACGCAAGGTGCGGCCGCTCGGCAGCAATCGCGATCTGGACATTGACGTGCGCATCATCTCCGCCACCCACCGCGATCTGCAAAAGGCGATGGCGAAGAACGAGTTTCGCGAGGATCTCTACTACCGCCTCAACGTGGTGAACCTGAAGATCCCGGCGCTCAACGAGCGCGCCGAAGATATCCCGCTGCTGGCCAATCACCTGTTGCGCGAAGCGGCGCAGCGGCACAAGCCGTTCGTGCGCAGCTTCTCGACCGACGCCATGAAGCGGCTGATGACCGCCAGTTGGCCGGGCAACGTGCGTCAGCTGGTCAACGTCATCGAGCAGTGCGTGGCGCTGACTTCGGCGCCGGTGATTAGCGAAGCGTTGGTTGAGCAGGCGCTGGAAGGGGAAAACACCGCGCTGCCGACTTTCGCCGAAGCGCGCAACCAGTTTGAGTTGCACTATCTGCGCAAACTGCTGCAGATCACCAAGGGCAACGTGACCCAGGCCGCGCGCATGGCGGGCCGCAACCGCACCGAGTTTTACAAATTGCTGTCGCGCCACGAGCTGGACGCCAACGATTTTAAAGAATGACAGTTTCCCGCCGGCGCCTGCCACGCAGGTTCTCAACAAATCCGGCGGAATGATTTACACTCCGTTCTCTTTGCCGCGGCGCGCCCCGGCGTAGAGCACCATGGAACGTATTAAGCGGGATCGTACACAAATGAGCAGATCACTTTCCATCGCCCTGGCCCAGCTGAACCTGCTGGTCGGCGACATTGAAGGCAACACCGAACGCATGTTGCAAATCGTGCAGGAGCAGCAGAAGGCGGGAGCCGATCTGGTCATGTTCAGCGAACTGGCGCTGTCCGGCTAC